>JAEEXW010000348.1 GCA_016287995.1 Bacteroidales bacterium | reverse complement strand
TATTGTAAAGTTTTAATTTCATCGGGAGAAAGACCAATTACAGCAGCGATATAATTAATATCGTCGCCGTGCTGTTTCATTGTACGGGCAATTTCGCGCATAGCGTCAGCACGACCTTCTGCGCGCCCTTCTTCGCGCTCGCGCTCCATTGCCGACTTTTCAGTACTGATATTAAGCCAATACTAATTTGCCTTTTTATAGTCGTTAATGCGTCAATATTTCTAAACCGTTGTCCGTCATAACAAACGTGTGTTCCCACTGCGCTGAGGGAAGTTCGTCGTCTGAAACCACCGTCCAACCGTTTTCCTCGTCAATGAAAACCTTATAATCGCCCATGTTAATCATCGGCTCTATCGTGAAAACCATACCAGGGACAAGCAACATTCCTGTACCTTTTCTACCGTAATGCGTTACTTCGGGCTCTTCGTGAAATTTAAGACCGACACCATGTCCGCAAAGATCGCGTACAACCGTATAACCATTTTTATGCGCGTGAGTCTGAATGGCGTTACCTATGTCGCCCACGAAACTAAACGGCACTGCCGCTTTCATACCCTCTTCAAGGCACTCTTTTGCAACCCTTACCAAACGCTCCTTTTCAGGAGTGGTCTTACCGATAATAAACATACGCGAAGCGTCAGCAAAATAGCCTTTATAAATAGTCGTAACGTCAACGTTTACAATATCACCCTCTTCCAAAACAACATCGTCAGAAGGTATACCGTGACAAACCTCTTCGTTAATCGAAACACAGCAACTTTTCGGAAAACCCTCGTACCCCAAATCAGCAGGCACAGCGTCATGGGCTTTCGTAAAATCATAAACCAACTTGTCAATCTCATTGGTGGTCATTCCCTCGCGGATTTTTTCCTGAACCATATCCAAAAGCGCAGTATTAATCACGCCACTCTGCCTTACGCCCTCTATCTGACCGGGTGTTAAAATAAGTCCACGTCTGGGAACAAGTTTACCCTTGTTCTGCCAATACAAAATTTTTTTGTCAAACTCCGTAGGTGTCTGACCCTTAGGAACAAACCAGTTTCCCTTCTTCTTGTTAAAAATTCCCATTATCTTATATTTTTACAAAGCACAAAGGTAAACAATTTTTCCGAAAAACCGTGTATATTTTTTATTATTTCGGTGCGGAATTAGTGTAAATCCAGTCCAAAGTATATTCTGAATCGGTATTTGTTACCGCTTTTACCATTACGCCAATCATTTCTTCCGCGTTGTTGATGTATTCGCCCGTAGAGTGGTTGAAATAACCGTGGCACTCCGCTCCTGACTTCGTTGAACCGTTGTCCCAAAGAACCGGCGCAAGATAATTCTCGTGCATACATTTTACAACATACTCAAAATAATACTTTCTGTATTTTTCAGCATCGCCGCCGTGGTAAATGTTGCCCATTTCGCCGACATAAACGGGTATGCCTTGCGAGGTGTAACGGTCGTACATCTTTTTCAAGGCTTCCCTGACATCTTTTTCCTGACCCTCGGGCGAATTGTTTTTACCCGTATGTCCCCAACTTTTGTACTCGTCGTTAAGGGTGTATTTATAATTCATATAAAAGTGTACCGCAACCATAAGTTTGTTAGCAGGGTCGGTAGGCAAAACCAAATTTTCACACAAATCGATGTCGGTGTTATAAGCGGGAATACCAAGCCAACGGGTTTCGTTGTTGCCACCCGTAGCGCGTACCGCATCAACAAAAATTTTAAGCCATTCGTTAAAAGTTTTATACTGCTTGCCGCCGTCCGTGCGATTAGCACCCCAACCCCAAGCACCGTCCTGAATCTCGTTAAAACCTTCAAAAATCAAAAAGTCGCCTTTATCTTTGAACTTTTCAGCGATTTGCGTCCAAAGAGCCTTGATTTTGTTTTTAATTTCCGTGTTTTTTGTAGCGTTTATTGCGGCAGTCTTGATGTCAAGCCAATGTTTGCTGTCTGCACCGTCATGATGAATGTTGATTATGGCATTAAGACCCGCTTTTTCAGCATACCCGACAATTTCAGAAACCCTGTCAAGCCACGCACTTTCTATCTCATAATCAGGTGCTTCACCGAAATGCCCCATCCAAGTTACGGGTATTCTCACCGTCTTGATACCAGAGGCAGCAATTTTATTAAAAGCCTCCTGAGTAGTTTTTTTGTTGCCCCAACAAGTCTCGTTTGCAACTTCGTTTGACCAAGCGTCCATATGATTGCCAAGATTCCAACCCATGCCCAAAGCAGAAACAATGTCAGATGGTGTTGAAGCCTCTTTCAAAGATGTTACGGTACTATGTTCCTTGTTAGTAATGGTTTGGTTTGACGGCTGCGGCGTTGGTGTCGGTGTCGGCGTAGGGTTCGGTTCGGGTTTCGGCTCGGGTTCAGGAGTAACGGACGAAGTACCCGTAGGATCTTTTTTTTCATCGCTTGAACAGGACGAAAAGCCCAAAGCAGCAACTGATAAAATCATAAAGACGTAAAAAAATGTTTTTTTCATGCTTATTTTGTGTAAATTATGTTTATAAAAATTTAATAATGCAAAAAAAACAAAAAAAATCAATTTTTTCAAGAAATTTTTATATAAAAAATCTTAACGGTTAAAATTAAATTATAACTTTGCAGTGTCATTTAAAATATGAAAGCAAAATGGAGGAGAAGACATTAAAAGCAGCACAAATTATTCAAAACGCAAAACATCTTATAGCGTTTACGGGTGCCGGTATCAGTGTTGAAAGCGGCATACCCTCTTTTAGAGGCGAAGGTGGTCTGTGGTCTAAATATGATCCGCATATTCTTGATTTACAGACGTTTTACTCCCGCACAAAAGAATGTTGGGCTACAATCAAAGAAATATTTTACGAATATTGGGGCACCTCAAAACCGAATATGGCACACACCGCCCTCGCAAAATTGGAAGAAAAAGGTATTTTGAAGGCTGTCGTAACCATGAACATCGACAACCTTCACCAAAAAGCCGGCAGCAAAAAAGTTATTGAGTTTCACGGCACTTTGGACAAAATGGTCTGCATAAAATGCGGTAAAAAATATCCTTCCGGAAAAGTCAGCCTTGAAACTCTGCCCCCAAAATGCTCTTGCGGCGGCGTTTTAAAGCCCGATTTCATATTTTTCGGAGAAGGCATTCCCGAACAAGCATACAAAGAATCCTTTGAACTTGCCGCTAAATCCGATGTCGTTTTGGTTGTAGGGACAACAGGCGAGGTTGCGCCCGCGTCGTATATCCCGAACATCGCCAAACAGCACGGGGCAAAAATCATCGAAATCAACCCCAAAAAATCCGCTTACACAGACAACATTACGGATATTTTCATTCAGGAAAAAGCAGGCACTGCATTAAACACTATTATAAAAGAAATTGGTTAAAACATGAGAAAAACAACATTCTTAACTCTAATGTTTCTTGCTTCTGTTTTAGGAGTATTCCGCACTCACAACACTGCGGATATCTCAAAACTCGAACAAGTAATAAACATCATATCAAAGAGTTATATGGACACCATCAATACACGCAAATTGGTGGACGAGACCATAAGAATCCTCTTTGAGAGGCTTGACCCTCATACAGTCTACCGCTCAAAATACGAAGCAAAAGACGATTTCCTGAACCGTCCCGCGTTTCATAGAGTTATCGGT
>JAEEXW010000347.1 GCA_016287995.1 Bacteroidales bacterium | reverse complement strand
AAATGGCAAAGAATTTAGTGATTGTGGAGTCTCCCGCAAAGGCCAAAACAATCGGCAAATTATTGGGCGAAGACTATATTGTAAAGCCAAGTTTCGGACATATCAGAGATTTGGCAAAAAAAAATTACGGAATTGACATTGAACACGGTTTTGAGCCGACCTACGAGGTTGATGCAGAAAAGAAAAAAGTTGTCAGCGAACTAAAAAAAGACGTTAAGGCAGCACAGACCGTTTGGCTCGCATCCGATGAGGACCGTGAAGGAGAGGCTATTGCATGGCATTTGGCTGTAACGCTAAAACTGCCCGTTGAGACTACCAAACGAATCGTTTTTCATGAAATTACCAAAAACGCTATCGACGAGGCGGTAAAAAATCCGAGAACCATCGACTTAAATCTCGTTAACGCGCAACAAGCAAGGCGCATTCTTGACCGTTTGGTCGGTTTTGAACTCAGCGAAGTACTTTGGAAAAAAGTCAAAAGCAACCTCAGCGCAGGCCGCGTTCAGTCGGTTGCGGTAAGATTAATAGTTGAAAGAGAAAGAGAGATTATGAATTTTCAATCCTCCACTTATTATAAAGCGGTAGGGAAATTCTTAGTTCCGGGTGCAAAAAACACAACTTTCAGAGCCGAATACACCGGCAAACTCAATGACGAAACCTCAGCACAAACACTTCTCGAAGGCTGCGTTAACAGTAGTTTCGCCGTAAAAAACATCGAAACCAAACCTGCAAAACGCACTCCCGCACCACCGTTTACGACTTCAACACTTCAACAAGAGGCAAGCCGCAAACTCGGTTTTTCGGTAAGTCAGACAATGACATTGGCTCAAAGCCTTTACGAATCGGGATTTATAACTTATATGAGAACTGACAGCGTTAACCTCAGTACATTCTGTGTTAACGACTGCAAAAGTTTCATCACAGAAACCTACGGAGAAAATTATTCAAAACCACGTCAATATCAAACAAAAGCAAAAGGTGCACAAGAGGCACACGAGGCTATTCGTCCGACTTCCGTTAAACGTCAGGTAGTCAGTCAGAAATGGGACGAACAGCGTCTTTATGAAATAATCCTCAAACGCACACTCGCCTCACAGATGTCTGACGCAGTTTTGGAAAGAACAAACATCGAAATTGAGTCCGCAAAAAACGGAGCAGTATTCTCAGCAACTGGCGAAACCGTAAAATTTGACGGATTCTTAAAAGTCTATTTAGAGGGCACCGACGACGAAAACGACTCTGACGAGCAACTACTTCCCGATTTGAAAAAAAGTATGGCGTTGTTGCTTGATAATTTGGAAGTTAACCAAAAATTCACACGTCCTTCGGCACGTTATACGGAGGCAAGCCTCGTTAAAAGGCTTGAAGAACTCGGAATCGGCAGACCGTCAACCTACGCACCTATTATTACTACGGTGATTAAAAGAGGTTACGTTTTGAAAGAAGACCGCCCCGGTACAGAGCGCGAATATATCAGCCTTATGCTAAAAGACGGAAAAATCACGCGCAGCATCAAAACAGAAAATACCGGTGCGGAAAAAAACAAACTTTTCTGTACCGACATCGCAATGGTTGTAACAGACTATCTGTCAGAGAATTTCACAGATATTATGGACTACAATTTTACGGCAAGGGTTGAGAAAGATTTTGACGAAATAGCAGAAGGCAACCTCGAATGGGCTAAAATGTTGAAAGAATTTTACGACCCGTTTCACGTAACAATTGAAAAAAGTATCGAAGGCAAACGAAGTGTTGGCGAAAGAGTTCTCGGCAACGACCCTACAACCGGCAAACCCGTTTCGGTGAGAATCGGACGGTTTGGTCCTATCGTTCAATTAGGCGAAACAACAGGCGACGAAAAACCTATTTACGCTTCAATTACAAAAGGTCAGCATATTGAAAGTATTACATTAGAAGAAGCACTTCAACTGCTTAATAATGAGCAGGGAGGACGACTTTTAGGAACAGACCCAAAAACCGGCAAAAACATTTACGCAAGAGTCGGCAGGTTTGGTCCTATGGTTCAACTCGGCGAAAACGAAGGCGACGAAAAGCCTCAGTATGCAACATTGTTAAAACCATTGACAGTTGAAAAAGTTACGTTAAATGAAGCATTAAAACTCTTTGAATTACCGAGAGTTATAGGCGAATACGAAGACAAAAAAATGACCGTTGCAGTAGGACGTTTCGGACCTTATATCTCACACGCGGGCAAATTTATTTCGTTAAAAAAGACTGATGACCCGATGACTATAAGTTACGAGCGTTGTATCGAGTTAATCAATCAAAAGCGCGAAACAGATGCTGCAAGGTTGATAAAAGAGTTCAGCGACGACCTCAAAGTTGTAAAAGACCGTTGGGGACACCCGACAGTTTGGTACAAGAAAAAATACTTCAAAATTGCCGCACAGACCGACCCCGCAAAACTTTCCGAAGAGGAATGTCTTGCAATAGCGGGCGTTAAAAACGGCGGCAAGGAAGAAAAACCTGCAAAAAAAACTAAAAAAACAAGCAAATGATGAAACATTTATTAGCCGTCTTAACGGTGCTGCTTAATGCTTACTGCTCATTTTCGCAGCAAGATCCGCATTACAGCCATTTTATGTTCAATCAGACGGGTTACAATCCCGCCTATTGCGGCACAGAAGGAGTTATCAACGGTACGCTGATTTACAGAAACCAATGGTTGGGGCTTGACGGCGGACCAAAAACAACGATGCTTACAGCCGATATGCCGGTCAACATACTTGGCAGACAGCACGGAATAGGTTTTACGATGGTAAACGACGACATCGGTTACGAAACCAATTTCACGGCAAAAGCGGCTTATTCGCACCACATACAAGCCGGAGCGGGAGTTTTTGCGATAGGCATTGACGCGGGTCTTTACAACAAATCCATCGACGGCGATTGGCAGTTTCCTGACGAATTTGAAGCAATTTTTCAAGGCAAAACCCGTAAAATGATTTTTGACTTAGGCGCGGGAGTTTATTATAATATCGGGGGACTCTCGCTTGGTCTGTCATCATCACACATTCATGAGCCGGCTCTCGACTTTTCGGAAGACGGACAGACATTTTTAGCAAGACATTATTTTTTAACAGGTTCGTATAATATTTCTTTACCCAATTCGTTATTTGATTTGACACCCTCGTTGATTGTAATGTCAGACGGCAACGCTTTACAATTTGATATAAATCTTAATGTTTTATACAATAAAAAAGCATGGGGCGGCGTTACTTATAGAAACGAAGACGCAATAACGCTTTTGGCGGGTTTGATAGTGGCAGGAGATTTCAAAGTAGGCGCGGCTTACGAGGTCGGAATCTCAAAACTCAGAAAAACAAACTCAGGTTCTTTTGAACTTATGTTGGGATATAGTTTTATGCCAGAGAAGTCAAAACCGGCACAAAAAGTAAGAAGCGTGAGATTTTTGTAAAAAAAAGTTTCGCTTTCACAAAAGAAATTTCAGAAACTTACGTTATAAGAATATATCAGCAAATTAATACAGTATTATGAAAAAAGTTATTATAGCAGCGGCATCAGCAGGACTTTTGGTTCTCAGCGGTTGTTTAAGCAACAAAGAAACAGGCGAACTTGTAGGAGCGGGCAACCGTCCTAAAAACTACGTCGAAACAGACCCGATAGGAATGGTTTTGATTCCTCAGGGTAGTTGCAAC
>JAEEXW010000346.1 GCA_016287995.1 Bacteroidales bacterium | reverse complement strand
TCAAACGGACGTATCGCCATGAGCCAATACAAAAAAGCCAATAGTCCGAGACCTGCATAAACGCAATAATACGAATACTTCACTTCTTTTATGAGTAAAAAAAGCGATACCGCCAAAAACACGATAAAAAGCGATTCGAGTGCGTCAAAATGCTTTGTTACAAAATTAAACAATTTGTTTCTGAACATTTTTCCTTGTTTTTGTTGTTAAAAGTCGTAATAATAATTCATCGGAGTAATAGCGATTCCGGCGGTTATGTAATTGTCTTTACGGTCAACACGGTAATATTCTTTCGTGGTTTCGTGTCTTGAAAACGTTACAAAGACGTTCCATTTAGTTTTTTTGTTTAGAAAATATCTCAGAGTAAAATCTCTATACCGTGAGGTGTTTCGGTTCAAAACTTTTACGTCAACCCCCGCTCCGTAATATTCTAAATTTAGGAAACAGACAAATTCGCCGCCCTTATTTTTGTCCATAAAAAACGGCGTGGTTAGTGGATAATTGTATGACCAAAAAGCCGACGGAGAGTCGTTTTTGTCGAGCCTTGACACGGTGTATTCCGCCTGAAAATGCGAATTAAGTTTCGGTACGAGTGAGAATAAAATGTCAAACACGTGAAATCCCGCTTGATAACTAAACTCTTCTAAATAGTTTGCCTGATGATAAAGTTTTATGTTTTTTATGGGCGAAAAATTTATGTCATAGCCTATTGACATTTTTCTGTCGTCTTTTAGCCGCATAGTTCCCAAGATAACGGCTAACTCTAAGTTTTTCAGCGGTTTGTATCCCACGATATGAAAACTTGAATACTTAAAGCCCTGTTTTTTGGAGTCAACGTACCAATACCTTCCGCCGTGCAGATACGCCAAAAGCAGATTGTAATAAAACTTTTTGTAGTTGACGTCATGCCTTAAATACGGATACGGAAAAGTTAAATGGCTCAGAATCACCGACCTGTATCCCGAACCGATAAAATGTCTGTCGCTGCCGAGAGACACACGATAATTTTTGCAGACATCTACCGTAAGGCTCGCGGTAGAGACCGCCCAGTCAAGACCGTCAACCTCAAAAGCCTTTGCATGACCCTGTGCGGGAACGATTGATTTTTTCACCTTTTTTATAATGCTGTCGGTAAAGGGAAGAAATCTCGCCTGATTTTCAAAAAAATCCGTCTTGAAATGTATCCTTTTGCCGAGCCGTCCGAAAATTTCAAAACCGCGCGTGTTTAGAAAATAGTCTTTGTCCTCTTTGGCATTGTCCTGAGAAAAAATCTCCATGTCAAGAACCGGATTTACCGTCAGAGAAAAATCCTTGGAAGCAAATTTTAAAAAGTCGTCTTCAAAAAAATGCGTGTACAACCAATCTGTAAATTTTTGCTTAAATACTGTATCTATATCGTTTTCAGGGATTAAGACCGGCTTAAATAAAGTAAATCTTTCGATACTATCAGTTAATGCCGTACTTTGCATTTCCCAATCGTAAAACTGGGCTAACGGTTGATAAAAGCGTTGCGCTCTTGTCCCGCAAAAAACAGTCAGCAAAAAAAACAGAAGCAGTATTTTTTTCTTGTTCATTTTCTTTTAAAAAGTTTTAACGGGATTTTTGTCTGTATTTAGAATTAGAATTATTATCCGAAATTATCGAAAGATAACTGTGATAACGCGAGGGCGAAATCAGCCCTTGGTCAACAGCCTCCTTGACAGCACAGCCGGGTTCATGAGTGTGTGTGCAGTTATAAAACTTGCAACGGCTCAGATACTTAAACATTTCCGGAAAATTATGAGCAATGTCCTCTTCTGTCATTCCCGATAAGCCAAAACCTTTTATGCCGGGCGTGTCGATAATTTTGCCGCCGAAGTTTAAGTCAAACATTTCCGCAAAAGTTGTGGTGTGTTTTCCTGCAAAAGAGTATTGTGAAATTTCTGCGGTTTTGAGGTTTAGTCCGGGATTTACGGTGTTGACCAAAGTGGACTTTCCCGTTCCGGAATTTCCGGAAAGCAAAGTTGT
Source organism: Bacteroidales bacterium (assembly GCA_016287995.1). Classification (GTDB taxonomy): domain Bacteria; phylum Bacteroidota; class Bacteroidia; order Bacteroidales; family UBA3824; genus UBA3824. The sequence continues at coordinate 1,675 of JAEEXW010000346.1, read as the reverse complement.
CTTGTCTTTTAAAATTTCTTTCAACTCCTCTATGCCTTCGCCTGTTACGGAAGATACGGCAAGAGTTTTGTAGCCGATGTTTTGATAAATAGTCATCGTCTCATTCAAAACGTCTTCAAGTCCGTCCGTATAAATGTCGGCCTTGTTGAAAACCAAAATTGCCGGTACTTTGTATGCCTGCGCCGAAACAAGAAATCTGTCTACAAATTCCAAAGGCGTTTCGGGCATGATTAACGTTAAGATAAGTAGACACTGATCTACGTTAGCAGCGATAATGTGGTTTTCTTTGCTGAGGTTGACGGATTTTCTTACGATGCAGTTTTTGCGGTCTTTGATGTTAGTTATAACGCCCGTTTTGTCGTCTTCCTGAAATTCAAATTCCACAATATCGCCCACGGCAACAGGATTTGTAGTCCTGAGCATATCCAAACGAAGTTTGCCGCGGACTTTACAATCAATTCTCTTTTCCCCGATACCGACAATGTAATTGCTGCCGGTGGATTTTATGACCAAACCTTCCATTAGTTGATGTTAAAAAATTTCAATTCCTACGGGACAATGGTCTGAATACCGCAAATTGTTGCGGATAAAAGCAGATTTTAGTTCGCTTTTGAGATTTTCTGTTACGATATTGTAATCGATTCTCCAACCGAGGTTTTTCTGATAAGCCCCTGCACGGTAAGACCACCAACTATATTGTTTTTCTTCTGAGTTGAACTCTCTGAAACTATCAGTATATCCCAAGTCAATAAACCTTTGAAACCAATGTCTTTCTTCCGGCAAAAATCCCGAAACGTCTTCGTGGTTTTCGGGTTTGTTGATGTCAATCCAAAGTCTGCAAATATTAAAATCGCCGTTTATAATAAGTTTGTCGTGGGTTTTTCTGAGTTCTTGAACGTATGCAGAAAAGTCTTCAAGCCACTGCATTTTAAAAGCCTGCCTTTCATCACCGCTTGTGCCGGAAGGGTGATAAACGGAAACAACGCTGAAACCTTCGTAATCTGCCCTTATAAAACGTCCTTCGTCATCGTATTTTTCTATTCCCATTCCGTATTCTACGTGCAGAGGCTCTTGTTTTGTAACGATTCCCGTACCCGAATAGCCTTTTTTCTTTGCCGGAAACCAATAACAATTATAACCGTAACGCTTAAACTCCACTTCGTCAATCTGACCGTTTTGTGCTTTTGTCTCCTGAATGCACAAAATGTCGGGATTTTCTTCTTTGAGCCAAGTGTAAAGGCCTTTTGTAACAGCGGCTCTGATACCGTTGAGGTTGTATGATACTATTTTCATAATTTCAAAAGTCTTTTAATAAAAGAGAATTTGTCTTTGCGGTAATTTAAATATCCGAACTTTTTTGCGCCCATGCCTTGCAGAAGGTTTTCGCTAATACGGAGTTTTTGCGGGTCAACTATAAGCACAAGAGGTGTGCCCTCAAAATACGTTAGGATATGATAAAGCATAATCATGTGTCCCGCTGCCGGCTCAAAATCGCCTACAATATCAATTTGCGGGATAAAAATATAATTGGAGTCAAAAAGTGCCGTTATCATTCCCGCCGTTTTTTGTTGTTGGTCGCTCAGAAAAAATGCAACGCCTGCCTTGTTTTTTACCGCGTTTGCTGCTATCCGTCCCAAGGTGTCGATTTGCTTGAACGGCTTGTCGGAGTTTAGAC
>JAEEXW010000345.1 GCA_016287995.1 Bacteroidales bacterium | reverse complement strand
AATAGAATTGCCGTCTTTTACAAAAGGCAGGATTATATTGGTGTACGCCGGAATTTTTTTGGGCGTTGTTTTGATGTTTTATTTAAAAAAAGCCGTTCCGACGGTGATTTTTTCTACGTCATGTTTTGTGTTTGCGCTCTGGCATTTTTACAAATTCATAACACCGTACTTTCAGGTAAAACGTATGCTTTCGCAGCGTCCGGAAGACGGTCAAATTGTCTCTTGGCTGATAAAAGATTTGAAACAGACGGTAAAACCACGCAGCATTACAACCTTAGGACTCAACATGAGCGATGTCAGGGCTGAAAATTTTATAATAATTCCCGTTCCCGTATTTTGGGAAACCCCCGGTATAGACTCCTCTCAAATCATGCGTTCGGCACTCAGCGACGGCACTTATATATATACAGCGTGGAGAGTTCAAATTTTGGTGCTGACAAAACATTACATCAGCCTGTTTAAATGCAATTACAACTGGCTGCAAAACACTGTAAGCGGAATTTCCACAAACGAATTTTATTTTCAGGACATCTCGTCAATCAGAGACGACATTAGAGAAATAGAATACCATTTTATTGACAACGCCGAACAGAAAATCGGCGCAGGAAGAGTATTTTGCGTAACTAATTTTTCGGGCGAATACTTAACCGTCATCAACGAAATACCTTCGCTTTGTGCGCCGAAAAACGTAGCAGTAAATTTGGAGTATATCGTTTCGCTTTTGAGAATGATCCTTCGCAACCGCAGATTCAACATTCAACGCGAGGTTGCCCCCGAAAAACCACATGAAGAACTTGACTCAGCAACAGTTGAAGAACAAAAACGCGAAGAAAATGTCGAACTCATCAATTCAATAGACTACCTTTTGCGCAACGATGTAGACGGCGACGAAAGTCCCGAATCTCAGTTCGGAGAAAACACAGCCAAATCAAGTTTTGAAGGGGACAACAATTCTGACGGCAGCATAGATTTAGGCGGCAGCGACGAATAAAAAAAATATTAATAAACTTTTAATCAAACGGTTATGAAACATTTTGCTATATTTTCAGCATTAATTTTCCTCAGCGTTTTTTCCACGGCGCAAGAGGCAAGAAACATCGCTATTAAGACCGATTCCGTGATGAAAGTTTTTTCTAAGGAGTTGGAAAACGAGAAATACGATTTTACCGAAATGGTGAAAAATCCTGACAATTTTTTTGCCGACGAAAACAACGAAATCATCGGCGACACAATACAACTCAGTGATTACGAGTATTTTCAGTTTTATAGGTCAAAAAAGAAAAACGGCTTTTTTATGGCGGAATATTTCAAGGGCAGAATCGGACGCATATTTGAAAACGAAAAGTTTACATATTATTTTTATAACGGGAAGTTAAAAATGACACAATCGCTTTTGGTAAAACACGGCGACGGTCTTGACGATTACGGCGTTTATTATTTTGTGGAAGAACGACGGCTACTCTTTGACGGCAAAGACAACTCACACCCGTATTACATTATGCGAGACGGCGAAGGACAGTCAGAAGAATTTGACATCAACCGCCTGAATTTCAAAGTAATAGATGCCAACAGAATAATTTATGACAAATATACATTTGAAATTATCGGTGAAAAAATTTTTAACGGACAAACAGATTTTTAACAAAAAAAAATGGAAGTAAAACCTTACGAAAACTCTTCAAAAGATAAGCGTACGCAAGTAGAGGACATGTTTGACAACATAGCCCCGAAATACGATTTTTTGAATCATTCGCTAACTTTCGGCATTGACAAACTCTGGCGCAAAAAAGCGATAAAATCCGCTTCTGAAACTTCGCCGAAAACTATTCTTGACATTGCCGCAGGTACGGGCGACTTTTCGATTCTCGAAGCCGAAAAAACATCCGCAAAAATAACTGCGATTGATATTTCTCAAAATATGCTTGACATCGCAATCAAAAAAGCAGAGAAAAAAGGCTTAACAGATCGCATAAAATTTTTAAAAGCCGATTCCCTCAACATGCCTTTTGACAATGACAGTTTTGAGGCGGTAACCGTCGGCTTCGGTGTCAGAAATTTTGTTGACATTCCCAAAGGTCTGAAAGAGATTTTCAGGGTTTTGAAACCAGAGGGACGGCTCGTGGTTTTGGAACTCTCCGAGCCGCCTAACAAAATCGTAAAAGCGGGTTACAGTTTTTATTTTCACAAAGTTCTGCCTTTTTGGGGCAAACTGATTTCCAAAGACGGCGCGGCATACAAATACCTGCCCAAAAGCGTTGACAATTTTCCCTACGGCGAAAGATTCTTGAAACTGATGCAGGACGCCGGTTTCAAAAACACCAAGTTGGAATGGCTTTCTCTCGGACTTTCAGCAATTTACACCGGCGAAAAATAAAACTATTCCAAATCCGAAATCAGGCCTTTGTCCGGGTCGAACTCTATAAAATCCACTCCGCCGGGAAGTGCCTGATGCTCCAACGCCGGACTGCCGAAAAACGAGCCTTCACCCATTTGTCTGACAGTGGAGGGTACGGAGGCTTTTTGAAGGTTTTCGCAGTTGAAAAACGCATATTCGGGAATCGTCAGCAGGCCCGAAGGCAGTTTTACGGCGATTAAATCGTTGGCGTTTTCAAAAGCGAACTCCTCAATTTCTTTTACGCCCTGCAAAACAGTGTAAAGAGGCGTGTCTTTTTTTGACGGATAACGCAAAATTTTCGTCAAATCCTTTGTGTAAAGCACAGACTCCACCGAAACAAAATGCGTGTTGGTCTCCTCAACCTCTATTCTTACCAAACCCGAACAGCCCTGAAAGGCACGCACGCCGATTTCAGCAACCTCTTCGGGGAGTTTCAACGCCTGAATTTTCAGACAGTTGTAAAAGGCTTTGTTGCCGATTTTTTTCAATTTGTCGGGAAGGTTTATTTTTACAATTTTGTCGCAGCCAGCAAAGGCATAATCGCCGATTTCAGTGATTCCGTCAGGCAGCGAAACTCCGTAGAGCGACTCACAATGACAGAAAACGCCTTCGGGAATGTTTTTTACGCCGTAAGGAATGTTTACAGAGTTGAGGTTCACGCAGTTAAGAAAAGCGCGTTTGCCGATTTTCACGATTGTAGAAGGCAAAATAAGGCTGCTGATGCCTTTGCACCCCATAAAACCCGTGTCAGCAACCGCCGTAACATTATAAACCACGTCATTAAACCTCACGCTCTGCGGAATCATAACGTTTCCCGACATTTTTTTGTCGCCTGAAAGCACTTCAACGGACTTTTCGCCGTTCACACGGTAAAGAAAAGTTCCGCTTTTGAATTCCTGAGCGTTTCCAAAAAGCGTAAAAGCCAAAAACAAAAAAGTAAAAACAGTTTTCATAAGCCAAATTTTTTTAAAAATCTGAATTATTTATTGCCGCAAAAAATTTGTTTGCGTTTTCTTCCCTCTCCAACGGCAAATCCGATACGCCTTCGAGCGGATACTCAATGCCGAGACTTTTATATTTGTATTTTCCGAGCGTGTGAAACGGCAGAATCTCAACCTTTTCAACCACCGAATACCGCGAAACATACTCCGCAAGGGCGGCAAGTTTTTTGTCGTCGTCGGTGTAACCCGGAACCACAACGTGCCGAATCCAAACTTTTTTGCCCGTCTCTTGAAGATAGTCAAGAAACTTCTGGTTGTTTTCCCTTGTCTGACCGGTATATTTTTCATGAAG
>JAEEXW010000344.1 GCA_016287995.1 Bacteroidales bacterium | reverse complement strand
CAAATATATGAATTAAAAATAAAAAGTCAAATTAAAAGTAAAATTTTGAATTATGATAACAATTAGCAACATCAACAGCAAATGGGCGGAAATCAAAGGCAGATTGAACCCCGAAACGGTAAAAATGGCAAGCGACAACGGATTTCTTGAGTCGGCAGAAAATTGGGAGGATTTGAAAGAATTTTTCGACGATGAAGCGAAAGACCTGTTGAATCGCTTTATCGACCGAGTTAATAAGGAACTGAACGCAAACAAGCCAAAGGAAACGAAACCCCAAGCGAGTAAAAATACAACTTTCAAGGTTGGCGACGTGGTTATGTATCGTGGCGAGGAGTGGACTATTGAAAGTTTCAACGGACTTTACGAGGGCGAGGTCGTAATTACAAAATCAATAAGTAACGGCATACGGCAAACTATGAACGTGTCGATGAACGACATTGAGAAAACAAAGAAAGCCAAAGCACCAAAAGCAAAAAGCAGATATGTAAAGAAATGGTTTGAAATCCTTTCCACACCACCACAATCACCCGAAAGCAAGTTCTTTCACTGCACAAAATTTGAGGGCGGTTTGTTAAAGGGTAAAGCGTACGACGAAAACGGGAAAATCACAGTGGAAGAAACGGCAGTTGCCGAAACGAAAATCGAACTTCTACGTGAATTGGAAGCAAAACCTATGTTCAATAAGAAATCCAAAGCAGCGAAAAAAGAATTTGAGGGCGAATACGTTGAAACACTTTCTCCCGAAATCTCGTTCATAAAACGCTATTGCAACCTGCAAGGCAAAAGGGTTTCGGAAGTTCGTGAACGTGTACGCCTGTTGCTTGCTTCGTTGCAAAAGGCAATAGTGGAGAAGAAGATTCGCAAAACCTCAAACTATGCCGATACGATTATGCGTATTCAAAGCAATCTCATCAAACTTTTGGCAACACCGGGAACGACGGAAATCAACATCGTCAATATCGACGACCTGAAGGCTACCTGTGGCGAGTTTGCAGTAATGCCGAACGCACGGATTGTAAAGGCATACCTTTCAATTCAAGGCAAGGAGAACGTGAAAGAACGTGCAAAAGCGTTGATGAAGCGTGTGGAAACGTCGAAAGACACGACAGGGCGTTTCAATTCCGAAATGGCTGACATCAAACGCAGTTTGGAACGCTACATTGACGGAGAAACCGACACGCCCGAATTAAGCCAACAGACATTGGCAGGGCTTCGGGGTCTTGCAGGTGTTTCGGATAAAAAAAAAGTAGCAAGCGGAAACGCTCTTGGTAGTGTGGAATTTTTAGCGACAAATTTCAAGATTCTCCCTTTCTCGGGTAAGTGGAAGCAACTGATTGGCTCACCGTCGGAACCGTTCAAGATAATGATTTACGGCAAGGCAGGAAACGGTAAAAGTTCCTGTGCGTTGCAGTTGGCTCAATATCTTGCAACACTTGGCAAACGTGTGTTGTACGTTTCCGACGAAGAAAAGTTCAGTTACACATTGCAGGAGAAAATGAAACGCTTCAACATAGCCCATCGCAACTTGTTTGTCATAGACAAAATGTCGAACGACACAACAAGTTACGACGTGATTTTCATTGATAGCGTCAATTCCATTGGCTACGAACCCGAAGATTTACGGAAACTCGACAAAGGTCAGTCGTGGGTTTACGTGTTCCAAACCACAAAAGAGGGTAATTTCAGAGGTTCGCAGGAATTTGAACACGATGTGGACGTGTCTATCGAGGTGGAAAAATTCAAGGCACACTCAATCAAGAATAGATTTGGGGGTAAAGAAGAAATCAATGTGTAATTAAAAAAGTATTTAAGATGGGAAAGATACAAGACATTCACGCTTTAGAGCAATGTATTAACGACATTGTACAAGACTACATTGATGATTGTTACAATGCCGATGACGTTCTCGCAATTAGCAAGAAGGGCAATAAAATTGTTGTAACGGCTGATGCACGGGAAAGAATTGTGAGGAATAGCACAACAGAAATCTATTTTTTGAAAAATTTGCTTCGCACAGGCGACGATGGAGAACAAGAACCCGACAATGACACGATTTCGGATATTGCAAATAGTTGGTTGTTTTTAGATTGAAAAAAAGCCACTCGTGAGGGTGGCTTTTTGTTTAGTTAAAAAACATCTGAAGATGTGTGTGAAAATATTCTTTTAACTATTTATTGAAACTAAAACGAATTTACTTTCGATAATTGTAAAAATCTTCAGATGTTGAATGCAAATATAACAATTTCGACAAAATCACAGGTTTTTTAGTTTTAAAGTCCTGTATTTCTCTATATGTTAAAAATTGTGTAGGCTCAAAAACTCCTTGTAAATTTTCTTGGGAATTGTTTTCTACATTTGCATTGTCAATCAATGACATAAGGTATTCAGACTTCGTGGAATTAAACTGCGAGCAGATGAGTACCTTTTTTGTTTTATCACTATTCCCATAAAGCAAAGCATTGTTTTGTTTTTATGTCCAATTTGAAAACAGACAGGATTGTGTAACACTGATTTTACAAAAATTTAATATCTTTGGTTTCTAATTTTCTTGGTGAGTTTGGCTGTGAAGTAGAACTCATTTTACCATAATTAAAAGATGGACGGAGCGAGCCGTGACGGTTTTCGCTCCGTTTTTTATATATAGTTCTTTCGTTATAGAACATCTGTATTTTCATCGTAAAATTTCATAGCCAAATCTTCTATGTAGTTATCCGATATGTAATTTTGAAGTTCTTTATATACACCTTCGTCAGCCAATGCTGTCAAAGTTTTATACTCTTTTTTAGAAAGCCCCATAATGATGTCTTTCACCTCTTTTTTTATCAAACCTATTGCAGTAGAAACCTTGCCGTTGTCATACGTTTTTACCGCACATTTAAGGTATTTTAATGCGATAATGGATTTTTCACAAAAAATGAATTTATCTAATTCGTTATGTTCCCGTTTCATAAGATTATATATGACGAAAAAAGGGAACAACTTCCGTCATTCCCTTGAAAATAGATATTAAGAAAAACTATTTCTTTTTGTTTACTTTTTCGCTCAATGCTTTACCAGCCTTGAATTGAGCAACGGTTTTAGCAGGGATTTTGATTGCTTTTCCTAAATTGGGAAAATAAAAAAGCAACAACAAATATGCCGTTGCTTTCAATAATTCTTTGTTAAATGTACTAATAATCGAAAACCGTGATTTTACTTCCTGAAACAACAATCTCGTATGCAACACATCCATCAATCACATTCTGATTATCAACCACGGAAGAAGATTTTCTAATGTATGTTTTTCCACTTGTTCCAAGTATATATGTGCTACCATCTTTTGTGTAAGTCGTAGAATAGTAACCAGCTGCTTGTAAAGCTGTGCCATTGTAACTTCTTTCGTATGCAAATACGGCTGTTCCATCGGAATAAAGCGCAAGTGTGCAATCGTCAGAATAGCCATAATCTGCGTCAATGACAGTTCCTTTGAATGTTTCTGTCGGAGTTGCATTAATAGAAAATGCAGCTACTGCTTCTTCAAAATACTTTGAAGATGAATTACTTGGACCATTTTTTTCTTTGTCATCGTCGCCACATGCAGTAAACATGGTTAAGGTTGTAATCAGCGCAACCATAAGTGATAAGATTTTTTTCATAGAAAATAAATTTTAAGGTTTAATAATTTTTATTTACAGCAAATGTACACTATTTTTCGAATA
>JAEEXW010000343.1 GCA_016287995.1 Bacteroidales bacterium | reverse complement strand
CAAGGTTGTGGACTTTGCCAAAGAAAACAACATGTACATGGTCGGACACGTTTTGGTCTGGCATTCTCAGCAGCCTAAATGGTTTTTCGTTGACAAAGACGGCAAACAAGTCAGCCGCGATACGCTGATTGAGCGCATGAAAAAACATATTTTCGGGGTTGCGGGACATTACAAAGGCAAAATTGACGCTTGGGACGTTGTTAACGAGGCCTTTGAAGACGACGGCAGTTACCGTAAAAGTCCGTATTACGAAATTATCGGCAGCGATTTTATAAACCTTGCTTTCAAATTTGCGCACGAAGCCGACCCGTCGGCAAAACTCACCCTCAACGATTACAACGTTTGCAAACCCGAAAAACGCGCCGCTATAATCAAGAAAATCAACGAAATGCGTGCGGAAGGTCTTCAAGTGGACTATGCAGGAATGCAAATGCACTGCACGATGGATTTTCCGAGCGTTCAGGAGTTGGAAACCGCGCTCAAAGATTTTGAGGAGAACGACATCACGGTTCACATCACGGAATTTGACTTAACGACGATACCTTTTCCGATGGGCAACACGGCGGAAATTTCCGCACAAGCCGATTATCAGGAAAAATACGACCCGTACAAAAACGGTCTTCCCGAAAGCGCAAAAAACAATATTAATAAGAGGTTCAAAGAGATTTTTGATACGTTTGTCCGCCATTCCAACAACATCGAAAGGGTTACGGTTTGGGGCATAACGGACGGCGGCTCTTGGCGTCTTAACTGGCCTATACAAGGCAGAACGGATTTTCCGACGCTGTTTTACAAGGACGGAGAAATGAAGGAGTTTTTGTCGGAGGTTTCGGCAAACGCTCCGCCCGCTCCTCAGGCTGAAAACAAAGTCAACGGCTTTTTGCAAAAAGTTGACAGTCCTGACGAGACAGAAAAAAAAACTCTTGACGAATTCGGCGAGTACAACGACAAAAAAAACGTTGCGCTTTACATTCACGAGTTCAAGAAACTGCCGAAAAATTACATTACTAAATCCGGGGCTCAGAGGCTCGGCTGGGACAACACAAAAGGCAATCTTCACGAGGTTGCACCGGGCAAAAGCATAGGCGGCGACCGTTTCGGCAACTACGAAGGACAGTTGCCAAAAGAGAAAAACCGTCAGTATTACGAGTGCGACATCGACTACAAAAAAGGCAAACGCAACGCCAAACGTATCGTTTTCAGCAACGACGGTTTAGTATTTTTCACAAAAGACCATTACAAAACATTTGAACAACTGTATTAGAAAAAAGATGAAAAAAATAATTCTTGACTTTTCCCAAAGCACTTCAAAAGAAGGTATGCACAAGTATTTGGCGGAGAAATTTTCGTTTCCGGAATATTACGGAGCAAATTTGGACGCTTTGCATGATTTGCTGACAGAAATCACCGAACCGACCTGCGTAGGCATTTTCAACTATGACAGAAAATATTTAAAAAGCGTAGTTGAAGTCTTTAAAGACGCAAAAAACGAAAACAAAAATTTAAGCGTTATCTTTTCCAAAATAGAAGATAACGAATAGAGAATTTTACAAACAAAAAAATTGCCGCCCATTTTGTTTGAGCGGCAATTTTTTTATTACAATAAATTAATTTTTATTTTGTTCTTGCTTCTATTTCACGGTTCATTTCGTCGAGACGCTCATCGGTAAGAGGATACTTCTTGATTAAGAGTGCCACAACAATGAGTAGCAATGCGGGAATAATGGTTGTGAACCAAAGGATTGCATTCTGAACCGTATCATTATATTTAGCCAACTCGGTGTAATATGCATTTACAGGAGCACTGATAAATGAAGCCAAGAATACTACTACGAATACGCCGAGTACAAGTTGAAGGCATTTGTTAGCCTTAAACTCTTTGAACATATCGGCAAAAGACACAGGTTTTTCGGGGGTGGTGGCAATGTTTTCTTTGCTGCCCAAGAAACAGAGGGTCAAGAGAACAAAACCAACAAGTGCAAACACGCAGATAACTGTAAACCAAGCCATCGGATCGGTAGGTAATGCGGCTTCTTCGCTTGCAAGGTCAAAACCGATAAGACCCATTACCAAAGGTGTAATCCAGCCGGCAATTGAGAATCCTGCCTTAAATGCAACACCAGCAAGGGCGTTGACAGTAGCGGCGGGACGGTTGCCTGTGCGGTATTCTGAATCGGTGATTACCTCAGGAACAAGAGCCCACATAAGCGAACCTACGAGCAAACCAACGCCGGTCATAATCTTCGCAATCTTAACAACCACTGCACTTTCTTGAACGTCGCCAAATTTACCAACGCAGAAGAGTATTGCAAAACCGATAAAACCTATCGAAAGAAGGGTGTAATAAAGACCTTTTTTACCGAGCAATTTTTTCAAAACGGGGAGCGAAGGCAAAATTACAAAAGCGGGAATTGTTCCGATAGCCATAAATATTGCTTGATCCCAGTTGATTGCTTGACTAAGAAACATTGCAAGACCAATAGGGAAACCTGCTTGAACCACAATCTGACCGATATTTGCGCAAACCATACGGGTAGAGGTAAGAATAAGTACCTCGTCGTTGTCGCGGGTCATACTTGCCATAATAGAGCCGTAGGGAATATTCACTACCGAATAAATCATACTAAGCACCGTGTAACTTACAGTAGCATAAACCATTTTTGCTCCTGTTGACCACTCGGCAGCCTGAGGAAGCATCAACAAGCAAGCCGCAATTGTTAAAGGAATACCGCCATAAAGGAGGTAAGAACGGTACTTGCCTAATTTCGGATTGTTATTGTCGATATATTTTCCGACAACAGGACTCCAAAAACAGTCAATAAGCCTGACAGTGAGAATAAGTCCGCCGACAAATGCGGGATTGATTTTCAGTACCGTAGTTAGGTAAAGCATCAAGTAAGTAGCAACTGTCTGAAAAATAAGATTCTGAGCCAAGTCGCCCGAGCCAAAACCTATGCGTTGAAGCCAAGAAAGTTTGTAAAAACCTTTCTGCTCGTTGTTTTTTAATGATTCATTACTCATTTTTTGTATAATTTTTATTTAACTTTTATTTCAAAATTTTCGTAAACCACAGCACCGTCCGTTAAATAAACTTTCAACGTATGTTTTTTCTGAGAGTTTAGCGGTACGGTTGTTTTGGTTTTATAACAATTGTTGATAACGCTCTGCTCCCAAGCAATACGGTCGATTCCCCAAGCAATCCTTTTATCTTCGTGAATGTTAAGCATTTGAGTTTCACCGCCGTCAACAGAAAGCGCAATATAATGGTCTTTTGCCAAAAAGTCCAAAGTCGGCGAAGTATAACATGTAATTTCTAATTCGCTACCATGAACATTTTTCGGCAGTTCAAATTCATACTCTAAATATTTGTCAGTGAAATATTTTTCACTTCTCTCTGACGATGGATAATATGAGACAGCCGAGCCGAAACGTCCGCCACCGATGATTTTGTGCCAACTTCCCTGAGCAGTTTTATATTTATCAGCATCAATGTTAATCGCTTTTAAATCAGCACTTTTTACAGGAAAAGGCTTTTCTGGCAAAGTCGGTTTGATATTATTTTTAGGATCACTCCATATTTTATAACCAATATGCGTTTGTGTCATCATCAAATTCCATTTTCCGCCCGCGATACTATGATATTTTTGTGTGATTAACGAGTCTTGAACAAAAAGTCTATCGGCTTTTTCCAAATGTTTTTGGCGAAGTTCGGGTTTGT
>JAEEXW010000342.1 GCA_016287995.1 Bacteroidales bacterium | reverse complement strand
GGCATATTTGTCGTTTGCGGCAGAGTCCAGCCTGAAAGCATACGAGTAATAAGAATCCGCCGTCTCGTAAAGGTGGAAACTTACGCACTGTTTGCCCATGTTGCGGTATACGTCGGTGATTTTTACCGTGTCGTTCAATTCAAAAAATACGTGCAAAGCCTTGTTGTAATATTCCGAGGCGAGGTTGTAATCGTTGATTCTTGTCAAGTTGTTGGCGTAACTATTGTAACAGTTGCCCAAAAGACGTTTGTTGTTGACCGTATCGCAAGTCTTAATTGCCGCTTTAAACTCGTCGTTGGCAAGAGAATATTCGTATTTTTCGCTATGAGCCTTTGCCTTTTTAAAATGCATTTCGGCTTCGCTGTTTTGGCTGTAAGCGGTGTGGAAACCAGCAAAAAACATCACCAAAACCAATAGTGCCGTATTGTGTTTTATGTCCATTTTTCTTAACCTAAAAATTCCGCCGTAAAGTTTGTAATTTTTTTTCTGAAAAACAATTTTTTTTGTGTTTTTTTATTTCTGATTTTTTTGATGTAATTTTGTGCGTTGTTTTTTTAAAGGAAATGCTTTATGAAATTTTTTAAAATTTTTCTTTTCGTAATCCTTTTGATGGTGCTTTCCGTCGGGGGGTACGTGGCTTATCACAAGTATTTTAAAAACGGGTATTCGGTAAACGCTTTTGCCGCCGTACCCGATGACGCTTTTTTTGTGGCGCAGACCAGCGACCTTTCAAAAGCGTGGAACAATCTCAGCAAAAGTCGTTTTTGGGAATATCTTAAAACAACGGAGTATTTTGCGGAACTTAACGAAGACATCGAGACTGTTGACGGCTTTTTGAAAGACAACGCTGTCACGAAAAAAATTCTCGAAAACCGCGAACTTTTAGCCTGCGGAATGAAAACTCCTGACGAGACTTGGGATATGGCGTATATTATTGATTTGCAAGAATTTTCAAAGTATTACGAGGAAATTTCGCAGTCGTTTAAACTTCTTAGCGGTTATAGTCTTCAAAAGACGTTTTTTCAGGTTTCTTCCGACGAAAAATATGAAATTGTAACCCTTACCGACAAAACCGACAAAACTTTTCAAATCCATATTACTTTGGCAGACAACATCTTGATTATCAGTCTTGACAAACCGGTTGTTGAAAAAGTTTTGAAGAATTTCAACAGCGGCTACTGGGCTGAAAACCAAAATTTTGAGTTTGTTACAAGCGAACTTTCGGGCGGCAACGACGTTAAACTTTTCGTCAATTTTAAGCAGTTAGACAAGATTTATTCTTTGTATTCCGCCGAAAAATCCGAAGGTCTTGACATGCTTTGTCAGTCGCTTGTATATTCGGTGATGAACCTCGAACTTTTTGACGATCAGATAGAACTTTCGGGCAGGACGTCTCTTGACTCGGTTTATTCTTATCTGAGGGCGTTTTCGTCGGTAAGCCCAGGAAAATCAAGAGCCTACGAAATCATCTCAAATCAGACTGCGCTTTATTTCAGTCTTAATTTCAGCGATTTCAAAACTTTTTATGATGCGCTTATTGCAGAATACACCAGAGGCAATGCCAAGGAATATGAGGATATGCAAAAAAATATTGCCCTCGCTGAAAAGTTATTGGGAATCAGCATAAAAGACGATTTTCTTTCATGGATAGGGCAGGAGATAACGATTGCAAAACTACGTCCGCTCAGCGAAAAATCAAGGGACATTGACGCAGCCGTCTTAATCCATTCCGACAATATCTCGTCGGCAAAAGCGCACCTCGGAAACATCATCGAACACCTTAACAAGCGCACCCCGCTGAAATTCAAAACCGAAAAATACCGCAATTTCGAGATTCAGTATCTCGGTTTGAAAGGCTTTTTCAATATGTTTTTCGGAAAGTTGTTTGCCAAAGTTGAAAAACCGTATTTTACTTATATTGAGGACTTTGCGGTTTTTGCCAACTCTCAGGAAGTCTTAAAGCAGATTATCGACGACTACATTCAGGGCAGGGTTATGGTAAAATCCCAGAAGTTTGACAATTTCAGGGGCTGTTTTGAAAAAAAATCCAACGTTACGGCTTTTATTCAGACACCGAGACTTTACGAAAACTTTGTGAAATTTTCAACGCCGCAAGAAAAAGCCGACATCGAAAAAAACAAAGAATTGATTAACAATTTTGCGCGGCTTGGTTTTCAACTTGTTAACGGCAACGGTCTGTTTAAGACAAAGTTTGCCGTTCAGTACGATACGGCGGCTCTCTCTGAGGACGCGGCACTTTTGGCGGAAGGTTTGGCTGAAAGTTCACTCAGCGTGGAAGATATTGACTCCTTGAAGTTCAAAGTCGTGCTTGATGACGAAAACCTCGAAGACGGACCTTACAAAGTGATGTTTGACAGCATTATGAAACCGCATTTTGAAGGCAATGTTTACAGCAAAAAGGCAAACGGAATCTGGCGCACTTATTACGAATGCGGTAACCTTTTTGTCTCCGCAAATTATCAGTACGGCATGTTGAATGGTACGGCGTATTTTTACAAGGATTCGCCCGCACAGAAACTTATCGCCGAGGCAAACTACAACGCCGACGAGTTGGACGGTCTGTATATCGAATATTACAACAACGGCAACATCAAGGCAAAAATCAATTACGAGGACAATCTCCGTAACGGCGACTGCACTTATTATTATGAAAACGGAAAAATGCGTTACCAGTGCAAATACAAAAAGGGCAAACGCACCGGCAAAGCAACCGTTTATAACGACAAAGGCAAAAAAATCGGCAGACTTGATGCTGATAATTATTAAAGTTTTGCGGCTTTGTCTGCAATGAGTCTGAGCAACCATTTGGGCGTTGAAGTGGCACCGGTAATGCCGAGCCTTTCAACGCCTTTTGTCATTTCAGGCGTTAAATCGCTTTCCGAAGAGATGTAATACGACTTCGGATTTGAGGCCTTACATGTTGAAAACAAGTATTTCCCGTTTGAAGAATTGCTGCCAGCAACAAATAAAACAGCATCGAACCGTTTTGCATATTCCGAAAGTTTTTCTTCGCGTTTTGAGACCGAGCGGCATACTGTATTAAACTTTTTGAAGACTTTGTCAGGAGCGGTGGCTTTCAAACGGTTTTCTATTTTTTCGGCAACTTTTTCGTAGTCGTGAACGTTCATAGTGGTTTGCGAATACAGAAAAATACTTTTTGTGAAGTCGATTTTGTCGGTTTCTTCTTCTTTGGAAATTACAACAGCCTTGCCGTCTACTTGTCCGACTAACCCTACAACTTCGGCGTGGTCTTTTTTGCCGAAAATAACGGTTTGATAATCAGGATTTTTTATGGAGTTTTCATAAATGATTTTGTGCAGCCTGAGCACTATCGGGCAGGTGGCATCGATTAACGAAATATTGTTTTTCTTCGCCAAGGCGTAAGTTTCGGGCGGCTCGCCGTGTGCGCGGATAAGAACCGTGCAGTTGGAAAAATTTTTAAACTCATTGTACGTAACGGTTTTCATGCCGAGTTTTTCAAGTCTTGACATTTCTTCTTGATTATGAACCATTTCGCCCAAACAAAAAAGCGAGCCGGAAGCGGAAATTTCCGCCTCCGCCTTGTTGATAGCGTTTGTTACGCCGGAACAAAAACCGGCATTTTCGTCAATCTCTACAATCATTTATTTTAAAACTTTGTCGATGATGTTTTTTGCAAATTCAAACTGCTCCTCTCTTGTCATAAAAGAGTTGTCAAGAAT
>JAEEXW010000341.1 GCA_016287995.1 Bacteroidales bacterium | reverse complement strand
GAATCGTTTTGCGCATTCTCAAAAACAAACATCAACTGTTTGTAGGTGGAAGTTTAGGCAGTAAGCCATTGTTTTTTGCTGCCGTTTGAGCCGGTCTTTGCGGCTAATACACGCCACATCTCGTCAGCGATGTTTTCGGTCTTTCCGTTCAAGATGTTGGAAAGAGTGGCGGCACTGATGCCAAGGGCGGTCGCCGCTTTGTTTTGTGAGCCTTTCAACTTGATGAAGTTTTTTAAGGCTTCGATGATTGTTGATTTTTCCATTTTTAAAACTGTTTAAATGGTTTATGAATATCGTTTAAAACCCGTTTAGAGGTGTTTAAATTGGCGTTTTTGGCAGGCGAGCCGCCCGCGTTTCAATTAAAACATATCGTAGTCGGGTGTATTGTTGTCGGGTTTGAAATCTTGACCCGAAGCCTCTTTTAAGGCTGCCAACTTCTTGTTGGTTTTGTGGTCGCCTTTGCTATCTGTAAGGAGGTAGCGTTTCAAAATGTCGTTTGCAGAGGGCAGACGGACAATTTTTGAGGTGTCATCAGCCATCTTGGTAAGATTATCAAGAACATGCTGACCAAGTTCCCTGTTGAAATCCCTAACCTTTTGCAGTTGCTCTGCGTCGCCTTCCTTACGCTCTGCGAGAGCCATTGGTTGTTCGTACTTCTTTTCGAGGATGAAGCGGCGTGAACCGTCGGAATTGACTGCCAAAACGGTGTCTAAATCGTCGGGGTCGTACTTAACTGTCCAATCGGTAAAGGCAAGTTCACGGAACTGGATATTAAAGCAGTCGTATTCGCGTTTTTCGCCGAGAATCGTAGGTGTAAGACCACTTGCAGAGAGGCGATTTGTATAGCCTGTTGTTTCGCCGAAATAATACAGCCAATCTTCACGGCTGAAAGTAAGTCGGTTGTCGTCGGTTAAGTTGGAATACATCTCTTTGAACTTTTCAACCTTTTTGCGGCGGTCGGTTTCTATCATTTGTTCGATTTGAGCAACAACGCCGTCGAAATCGGGAAAATCCTTTTTGCGGAGGTTCAAGACCTCGCTGTTGGGCTGTTTGGTACGGTCGGTGGTGATACCGAAGCCTGACCAGTTGGAGCAAAATTGACAATACGTTGTATTCAAGTAGTTGAAAAAGCGTTCAATCGGTTTTGCCTTTGCGTTGCCTACACGTGCGGGCGTTACCTTGTCGGCAACGGCGGCATAAACGTTTTTCATGGCAGACATGGCAAAATGGTCTGATTGAATCTGCATTGTTTTGTGCATAGTGCCGAAGAGTTGCTGAGAGTGTAAAAGAGCGTTTTTGATGGCGGCGGTAATCAGAGCGGCGTTTTCAGCGATGCCGATTGCGTAACCGATGATATAATCGCAGCACGGATCGAGAACAACTTCCAAGACAAGGCGGTTGTAGTAGGTTGTTCGACCGTTTTTGGAGTCCTGATAGAGCAACTCACAGTCCCAGCCGTCAAGTGTCCAAAACAAGAAAGGAGCGGTGGGGCGTGTGCGTTTTACGGTCATAGTCTTTTCGTTGGCAAAAGTTTTGAGACCACGTCTGCCGGCAACGGTTGTAAGGTCAGTTTTCTTTCTCCAAACGGCAACTGCACCGTCGGTGATAGGTTTCCAACCGTTGGCAGCGGCATATT
The DNA here is from genome assembly GCA_016287995.1 of Bacteroidales bacterium. GTDB lineage: Bacteria > Bacteroidota > Bacteroidia > Bacteroidales > UBA3824 > UBA3824. Next base: position 2,087 of record JAEEXW010000341.1, on the reverse strand, counting down.
GATTGTAAGCGGCTGCGATTTGTGCGTTGTTGAGATTGTTGCTGATAGCGAGCAACTGTGTTAACGTGCTGATTTGAGCATCGTCTTTGACCTTTGCACCGTTGTTTGAGCAAAACTTATTGCTGATTAACACGCGGTAACCGTCTTGTTTGTAAGCATTGTATTTGCGCTGCAACTCACGGGCATTGCGTGGCAGCGAGTTAAATTCGCTGACAGTGGCAAGATGTTCGGCGGCACGTTTCCAAAAATCGCCGCGTCCGATGACCTTTTTACCGAGGCTGCGGTTTAAGAGGTCGGACTGTGAGAGCATACGGTCGAAAGCGTTTAGAATAGCGGCGTTTGTTGACAGTTCGCTGACTTTGACTTCGGAGAGGTGTCTGCCGTCGTCAAGTATGAAAGCGGAATAAAACTGCAAAGCGGCGTTATCCGCAACGATTGTAAAGTTGCTTTGAATTTCTTTGTCTGGCATCGGGTACATGGCTAAAACTTGTTTTTTGTACTTTTCGGGCAGGGAATCCACTGCAAACAATGCGGGATAACCCGGACACGCACGGCGGATCTGTTGCAATTGTCCGCGATGGCGGAGGTTCTTGACGTTTTGTTCCGTCATTACCGCCGTTAGTTCCTCGTGCGTTGCACATAATATTTTGCCCGAATATTCCATTTTTACGCTCTTAGATTTTCGGCCTTTAATTGCCAATCGTAGATTTCTCTGGTTAAAATGCTGTCGGCTGATTCAATTAGTCTGCCGTCGAAGGTGAGAGTAACTAAGCCGTTACGCATATTGATAGCGAGGCGTGCGCCGTTTGGGTAGTCCCAAGACCAAACATCGCCAGTGATTTGTGCATCGACAGCACCAGTATCGATACCACCGAAGTTTTTAACCGCATTATATCTGATTTTGCGGGCGAGGGAGTATTCGTCGGCATTGCCGGTATTTTCTAAATACCGCAGGGCTTTGCGTGCGGTAGGCTCGCTGACTTTTAGCACTTCGCAGAGCCTTGCGAGTGCGCCATGCGGCAGTCTGATTTCTCGTTTTGTAGTTTCCATTTTTCTTATTATATTAGTGCGCTGTTTTCGGTATCGAAAACGGTGCAAAAATAATACGCATTTGCGAATATACCAAATTTTCTGATGAAAATTTTACGCATTTGCGAAAAACTTAACATTGGTATGAATATTAATGAAAGATTTTCGTTTATAATCAACGAGTTATACGGAGGCAATAAAAGAGCATTTTCTACCGCATTAGGATTAACACCTACTGTAATAGAGAATGTTGTGGGCAAACGTCAGGGTAAACCGTCGTTTGATGTGATAGAAAAGGTATGCGCAAACGCGAATATTTCGGGAGATTGGTTAATTCTTGGTGAAGGTTCAATGTTGAAGACCGAAACTCCGATAGAAGATACTTCAAACGACGTTTTAACACCTGAAAACGGCGTTTTAAATACCCTTAAAGGCATTATAAAGGAACAGGCATTGGAGATAGCGCGGCTTGAATTGGAGGTTGAAAAACTCAAAAATACGTCCGAAAATGGTTAAAACTCTGTATATGAGTATTTTAAATAAAAATAACGGGTGTTTTTCGCAAAAAAACGCTGCGTTTAAGGGGGGCGGATTCTCTTTTGTTTTCGGGTGATTCTTGAAAAAATAAGCGTTTAGAGGGTATTTAAACGGTTTGAAAAAGTGTTAAAATTGAAACCCCATTTGAAACCCCATTGAAACCCCATTCGACAATTTTGGGCAAAAAAAGGGTGTAAACGGGTGGTTTTGGTATGTCTTATTTTGTCGGTTTTCGTGGTGTTTTTTCGGGGAGGTGTTTAGGAAAGAAACGCGGTTTTAAACGGTTTTAAAGGGGATTAAAGCAAAATTAAAGGTATTTAAAAGGTCTATTAAACGGTTCGTTAAAAATCCATTCAGAAATTAAACCTAAATTAAAGCAAATTAAAGTTTTTGTAGGTTTGGTGTTAGGTGGGTAGTTGGGGTAAAATACTATAAATTAGCAAGTTGGGAGAAATGTGGATTGGAGGTTTGAAGTTTAGCCCGGTAATTTTTCACGTTCAATACCGTATGAAAAACTCTAC
>JAEEXW010000340.1 GCA_016287995.1 Bacteroidales bacterium | reverse complement strand
TTTTTATATTGTATCTATAATTAATAACGTATAAATTTAAGATTTGTTTCATAATCTTGCAACTTTTTTTAAGATTTTAACAGAAATTAACAACTTCTTATTACAACCTATTCCAACCTCTCAATTTCACCTGCTAAGGCGGTAAGTTGCATGATTTCCAAATCGCTTAACACAACATCTGTATGTTTTGTTGCATTTTCCCTTACGATTTGAACCCAAACGCGGTTTTTTTCCTGTTTGTCAAACAAATCTACTTTTGTGGTTTCAATTTGCGCCATCTGCTTTCTGAAAAATTCTTTGTCTTTCGCAGACAACGTGCTGTCTTCCAAGAATTTACGGTATTGTTTTTCGCCTTCTTCGATAAAAGACAAATCCGCCGTTCCGATTCCCGGATAACGTTCAACATCAGGGTTTTCCATTATTGCCTCCAAATACGGTTTTAGTTTTGTGTTGACCATACAAAAGTAGTCAACGTCCGGAAATCCCTGAATGTTAAGAATATACATAATTTCGTCATATTTGCTGATTTGTGCCGAATCCGGTTTTGAAACACTGTTTATATATCTCAAAAAATCCTGATAATTGGCGTTGAAGGCATTGTAAGCGTTTACGTAGCCATGAACGTCTTCTTTATCTATTTGAATATCAGCATATTTCCCACCGCATGCAAGCAGCGTTGAGGACACACAAACCGCTAATATGGTATTTTTTAAGTGCATATTCTCTTGAAATTCACGCTGCAAAGTTACAAAAAAATATCAAAATTCACAATTAAAATTTGTAGTATTTTTCATAATTTTTAACTTTGCAAAAAATTTTAATCGTAAACATCAGTAGTGTAACGAGTTTTTTTGGCAAAATAATTATGAAGAAGATTTTTGTATTGCTTTTTGCGCTTTCGCCTTTTGCGTGTCAGGACGCCAACGTTTTGTCTTCGGACAACGGCGACTTTTTTTTCAAGGACTCCGAAGACTGTTCCTGCCGGAACAAGGACACTGTTTACACTGTGGAGCCTGAAAACGCTGAAATCACTTTGCGTGTCAGCATAAATGATGAAAACAGGCAGGTAAAAGTGGAAATTCATGACGGCAGCATCAGCGGCGGAATCGTTAGGGAATATCTGACGGATAAGTCGAGAATAGTTGACAGTCTGCCGCTCGGCACTTACACTTACGCGGCAAAATACTGCAAGGGCGGCGACTCGGTGATTGTTCCCGTTCATGCGAGACTCTCTGCCGAAGGACACGAGTGCAACGGCTTTTACTGTTACGAAATCATCAACAACGTGATAGATTTAGGTTTAAAATTTTAAAAAATAAAAGAAAATGAAAAAAGTATTATCATTTGTTTGCGGCTTGGCGTTTGCAGGCTGCATCGTTTCATGCGGCGGCTCTAACGCAGGTTCTAACGGCAACGGTTCAGAGCAGAAACAGGAACCCTCAAAAGAGGAAATCTCTAAACCCGCCGAGTCTCAACAGCCCGCTCAGGAGGCTGCAAAACCCGATTTGACAAAAAAATACATTTGTCCTAACAGGGATTATTCCTCTGATGACGAAAACGCCGTTTGCCCCGTTTGCGGAATGGACGGTTTTACGGAGAATAATTAATTTTTTTAACACAGGAAATGCTTTTACAACTGAAAATATCCAATTACGCGCTGATTTCGGAGTCTTTGATTGATTTTAAGGACGGTTTGACGGTTATTACCTGCGAAACGGGTGCGGGAAAGTCTATTTTGATGGGTGCGCTTTCGCTCGTAACGGGCGCGAGGGCAGACTCCTCCGTTATAAAACAAGGTGAAAAAAAGACTGTCGTCGAGGCGCAGTTCGATCTTTCAAATTATAATTTGAAAACGTTTTTTGATGACAACGACCTTGATTATGAGGATATTACAACCATTAGAAGAGAAATTCTCGATACGGGAAAATCGCGGGCGTTTATCAACGACACGCCGGTTGCGCTCAATCAGTTGAAAGAATTGGGAAATTTTTTGATTGACATTCATTCGCAGCACAAGACCTTGGAAATTTTCGGGGAAAGTTTTCAGACGGGTGTTTTGGACGCTTTTGCCAAAAACAAGGATTTACTCTCTGAATATCAGGGACTTTATGAAAGTTACAAAAAGACAAAATCCGAGGTTGCGGCTCTTGAAAAACAGGCGGCGGAGTCCAAAAAAGAGTCAGAGTATCTGCATTTCCGTTATGACGAACTTGAAAAAGCCAAACTTCAAGAAGGCGAGCAAAAGGAGATGGAGGACGAACTTGACATCTTGACTCACAACGAAGACATCAAAATCGCCGTTTCAACTTCTTCTATGCTGATAATCAGCGCGGAAGAAGGCACTGTTTTGCAGAAACTCAAAGAGGCGGAAAACGAACTTCAAAAAATTTCGCCGTATTATCCTAAGGCGCAGGAACTTTTTTCAAGGATTCAGAGCGTGTACATAGAACTTGATGACATCGGCAGAGAACTTGACACTTTGAACGAAAACACCGAATATTCGCCGGAGCGTTTGGACTTTGTAAATTCAAGGCTTACAACGATTTACAATTTGGAGAAGAAATTTTCGGTGGCGAGTGTCGAAGAACTTATCACGCAAAGAGACGACCTGAAAAAGCGGCTTGACTTAATCGACAATTCAGACGAGAGAATTGCCGAAAAGAAAAAAGAGTTGAAGGAAGTTGTGAAAAAACTGTCTTCTTCGGCAGAAAAAATTACTCTGAGCCGCAAAAATGCTTTGGACGGGCTTAAAAACGAGGTTGAGAGTCTGATTTCGACCCTTGGAATTCCTGACGGAAAATTTGACGTGGAGTTCAGCGGGACTGCCGACTTTTTGCCGAACGGAAGGGACGGAATAAAATTTATGTTTTCCGCCAACAAAAACGTGCCGCTTTCAGACCTCTCAAAAACGGCTTCGGGCGGTGAGTTGTCGCGCCTGATGCTGTGCTTGAAATACATTCTGTCGCGTTCAACGAAACTTCCGACTATAATTTTTGACGAAATTGACACGGGAATTTCGGGCGACGTTGCCGGAAAAACTGGTCAGATGTTCAAAAAAATAGCGGGTTTTATGCAGGTAATTTGCATAACGCATTTGCCTCAGGTAGCCGCAAAAGGCAATCATCATTTCAAAGTTTTCAAGCATGAAGAAGACGGCATTATTCGTTCCGATATTAAGGAACTTACAGAAAATGAGCGCGTTAACGAAATCGCCGGAATGCTCTCTGGTGAAAAAGTGTCTGCGGCTGCATTAGAAAATGCTAAGGAATTGTTGCAAATTTAAACTATTAAAAGGAGAAATTATGTCAGAGATTAACATTAAAAACAAAAAAGCCTCTTTTCAGTATGAATTTTTGGAAAAATACATCGCAGGAATTCAACTGTTAGGAACGGAAATAAAATCCATACGCGGCGGAAAAGCCTCGCTTGTGGATTCTTTCTGTTCTTTTGATAACCACGAATTGTACGTTAAAATGTATATCGGCGAATATTCTCATGGAGGTTATGTCAACCACGACCCGAGGCGGGAAAGAAAATTGCTGTTGACGCACAGAGAACTTTTAAAACTCGAAAAAAAGGTTCAAAATGTCGGACTTACAATCGTGCCTATACGTATGTTTGTTACTGAAAAAGGTTACGCAAAACTTGAACTAGCACTTTGCCGCGGCAAAAAAGTTGCCGATAAACGCGAGTCGATAAAAGAAAGTGAAAGTGCAAGGGAACTTG
>JAEEXW010000339.1 GCA_016287995.1 Bacteroidales bacterium | reverse complement strand
ATTTGTCAGCGTCTTCGGGAATTATAAGTCCGCAGTTGCGGCAATAACGCTGTCCCGAAGCCGTGAATTTTGGTCCTGAAGTCATTTGGGCACTGTCTGAGGAGACAGTCTCTGTCTGAGGCTGAGGTATCGGCGGCGGGGTAACTTCCTGTGTAATCGCGCTGACAGAGAGCGGAAAACCGCAACCTACGCATTTTTCGTCTCCCGGTATGCAGATATGACCACATTCAGGACAATAGTTTTCTCCCAAAGCGGGATTTTGACCGCAGATTTCGCAACTCTGAGAGCCGGGTTTTATTTTATTTCCGCAATTTCTACAAAACATTTTTATACACTTTATTATTATTGTTTATCTTTTTTTTCTTGACGCATTGCCGCGATTTCCGACTGCATACGTTGCAGACGGTTTTCCATGTCATTGATTTTGCTCTGCAAGTCTTCTTGTACTTTTTTGTTGGCAGTAATGTCGGTTGCAAAAAACAAAATCTTCGATATTGTGCCTTCAAAATTATAATAAGGCGTGTAAGTTGCCAAAAACCATTTTGTTTCGCCGTTTTTGGTTTTCCTCATTGTCTCCGCCTCGTAAAATTTGCCTTGAAGCACCTGTGTCATAACCGCTTCAAGTTCTTCCCTTGAACCTTTTATAAATTCAAAGATGTTCATACCTTGAATTTCAGCAAGTTCGTAGTGCATAGTTTTCAAATACTTTTCGTTTGCAGCCAGCAAAACGCCTGCCGTTGAAAATTCTACTGAAAGCATCGAATTGTTGATAGCATCAAGAAGACCATTCATTTCAACTTCCCTTTCGAGCGATTTTTGCTGCTCTGTTTTCAGTTTGTTGATGTTTTCAGTCATTTCCTTTTCGTTAGAAGCCAAAGCATCGGCCTGAGAGCGGAACTGCTGCATAAGATTTTCGGTCTGCTCATTGATTTTTGCTGTTACAAGCGAACTTGCTATCGTAGAGGAAACAACAGAAAGAAATTCTCTTTCGGGTGCGTTAAGCGGTCTTATGAAAGCCATTTCAGCAACCGCAATCAACTCTCCGTCGTAAAGCATAGGCAGAATAGCCAAAAATCTCGGTTTTGACTTACCAAGACCCGTAAAAACGTTTATATAATCATCTGGAAGTTTGTCCAAGAAAATCGCCTGTTTTTCCAAAGCACACGTCCCGACAAGTCCCACGCCTTTTTCTATTTTTATTCTTACCGCTTTCTTTTTGTCAAAAGCAACGGCGGCGTTGAGATTAAGGTATTCGCCGTCTTCCTCTTTTGAATAAATGTAAAGTCCGCCCAAAACCGCTTTGGTGTATTTTACAATCGTCATCAAAATATTTCCTGACAAGATGTCCACTTTGTTGCTGCCGATACGCATAGAATCGTTTACTGCTGCAACGCCTTCGGTAATCCAAAGTTGCGCTTTTTCTTTTTCTTTGCGTGCGTTTTCTTGAACTGTTATCTGCCTTAGAGTTTCAAGCATATTATTGTAAGACTTCTGAAACTGATTGTCCTGAGGCAAAGTATCAAGTTCGTTGTCGTATTGATAAGTTTCGATTTGACGGTTTAACTCTTTGATTTTTACAAAAGTCTTGTAATATTTATACAAAACGCTGTCCAATCTTTTGAACTCCGGCACGTACAGCGAACCGCCCTGAATATAATCTTTTTCAACGTTTGTAAGGTTTTCGCCCTTCTCGGTAAGAACTTTTATCTGCCGCATGTAGAAATTTCTAAACGCGAAAATCAGTAGCAACAACAGCAAAAATAGTCCGAAACCTACAATCAGCGACCATAACAACGCGAGATTTCCGTCATGGTAGAGCGTGTCCTTGTCAACAATCATACAGATTGAATAATGCGTCCCGATGTCAGGAATTGTGCAAGTACGGTTGATAATATACTCGTTTTCAGTGAGTTGCTCAAAATCTTCACCCCGGCGGAATTTTATGTAATAAAAATCGGGATTTTCGGGGAAAACAGTCTGCAAATCCCTTCCGATGAGAAGTTCCTTTTCGGGAGAAGCCGCAATTTTGCCGTTAGGGGTAAAAATCAGAAGTTGCGACGACTTTGACCTTTCCACCGCAGAAAGACTCTGATTTATGCTGTTGATAACATAGTCAGCACCGATAACGCCAAGAAGTTTCGTACCAAAATGCAAAGGGTAAATCACCGGCAAAACAAGCAGATTCTGAGCGTTTTCTCTTTTTATCAACGGCTCCAAAACCATAACGTTTTTCTTGGTTTTGAAATAATAATAAGAGTTGACATCGGTATTGTCGTTGTAATTGTTTACCAAATCGTGTTCTATAATGCCGTCTGAATGTTTTACGAAAAGCGGCACAAAACGTCCCGTTGAATCATGATATTCGGCATTTGCGTAGATAGAATCCTTGCCGTCAAACATATTCGGCTCCCAAACCATGTAAATAGTTTTCATATCCGGGACTGCGGCTATGTTTTCGTAAAGGACGGTGTTAGCCTGATTTCTGTCCATTTTGAAATTCAGTTCGGGGTTGCCGATTTGGACAAACCACAGAGAAAGTTTTTCAAGATGTCCTACTTCCGCCTCGATAATATTTCTAAACAAAAGCGAAGTTTCTTCCGCCTTTGTCTCGGTTTCTGCCTTAAATTGTTCCGTCCTGTCTGCCCTCAAAAAAAGTCCGAACACAAGCGCCGAAACCATTACGACAATGAAAGCGATTACCGAATACATCACGTAAAGGTCGTAGGACTTTTTAGAAAACAAACCAAAACCGTTTTTAATTTTTTCTAACATAATATTTTTTAACCGTCAATAATAGTTGCCAAAAGCATAATTTTTTCCACATCGCCTTTTGAATCGACAATAGGAAATTCGTTAGCGTTAATATACACGAAACTTCCCGTAGGAAGTTTGAGTTTCAGTTTTTCCTTTTGCTCCTTGCCAGTTGAAAGTATCGTCAGCGATGTAGAAAACTGCGTTATGTTTTCAGGAATCAAAAGGCTTGCAAAATCTGCTCCGATTACCTGTTCTTCCATCAGACCCAATACTTTGTAAAACAGAGTGTTAGCAGACGAGATAACGCCTCTGCGCGAAAATTCTGCCTTCAAGACAAACGAATCCACGGCGGCATTGAAACTCTTCATTTCCAACTCCGTGTTTTCGATGTATTTTTGTTTTTCCGACAATTCTTTTTCCTTTTCGTTCATCTTGTCCATCTGACGGTTGATTTCCCTTTCTTGAAGTCTCAACTGTCTTTCAAGAACTTTTGTTGACGAAATATCCATACCGATATTGATGATTTTCACAACGTTGCCGTGATCGTCGGTAACGGGTGAAAACGTTTCGGAAAGCCAAATCGTCTTGTCCTTCGTCTGAACCGATTCCACAAGGCTACGCGTTTGACCATGCCGCAAATCTTCCCAAAACTTTCTGTAATCTTTGTTATCGGGTTTAAAAGATGAAATATCGGCGTGATTTTTACCGACAATCTCCTCCTCCGAAACTTGCAAAAGGTCAATCACTCTGGAATTAACACGTATAATCGTACCGTCTTTGTCGTATTGAGTTACCAGGGAAGTTGCGTCAATAGCACGGAAAAGTCCACGCATTTCTGAATCCTTGCTTTCGGTTTCCTCTTTCAAACGGCGCATTTCCTGAAGGTTGCGACGCATTTCCACTTCTTGGATTTTCATCAATTTTGACTGCTCCTGACTGCGTTGCAAAAGCGTTTCGGTTCTTTCATTGATTTT
>JAEEXW010000008.1 GCA_016287995.1 Bacteroidales bacterium | reverse complement strand
CAAAAACGGAAATCAATTTTGAAAACGCTTCGGATATTTTCAAACTCGTTCAGGCGGGCATACGCGAGACCTTGAACAAAAACGACGTTGCCCCGGCAATAGATTTTGACAATGCGGAGGCGGCTTCGCTGCCGTATTTTTCAAAGGATATGGAAATTCCTGAAATGCCGAGGGAAACCTTCAATCCGTATTACAATCCGTTTGAAAGCACGCGGTCAAGTTATACGCCCGGCAGTTATAATACAACGCCTCAGGAAAAACACAATCTTGAAAACTGGCAAAAACTTTACAGCAATGTTAACGAAAATGAGAACATTCCGTTTTTTGACGGCGGCAAAACCGTTTCTGAGGACGAGAAAAAAATCATTCAGGTAAGAGAAAAATACATTGTCAGCCCTATAAAATCCGGTTTGATGATAATCGACCAGTACAGAGCGCATTACAGAGTTTTGTACAATAAGTATCTTTTACAAATTGACAACAACGCTGACAGTATTCAGAAGTTGCTTTATCCTGAAAAGTTGAGCCTTGACACGCTTTCTGCCTCAATGCTTTATGATTTGAGGGACGAGGTTCTTTCAATCGGTTTCGACTTGGATTTTACGGACATAACTTTGCCTGTTTTGAAAGGTATTCCGCCGTATATTGATAAAAATCAGGCGGTTGAGATTTTAACGGACATTATTGACAACTACAAGGAAGAGCACGGCAACATTCAGACTTCGATAAAGGATATTTTGGCAAAATCGCTTGCAAGACGTCAGGCGGTAAAAGCGGGACGTCCGCTTAACGCTCAGGAAATGAACAGTTTGATTGACGATTTGTTTGCAACCGGCGAGCCGAATTATTCGCCGGACGGTAAAACTGCTGTTGTGATTTTGACAGTTGAAGAGTTGGAAAAAAAATTTTTATAAGAGATGGTAAATTTGACACCTATTGTTAAATACTTGCTGATTGCTAACATTGCGGTTTTTGCTTTGTGCGCGTTTTTTGAACCTGTCGGCGAATATTTGGCTCTTTATTATATTAAGGCGGAGCAATTTCGTCCTTACCAGTTTTTCTCGTATATGTTTGTTCATGCGGGACTTACGCACATATTTTTCAATATGTTTGCGCTTTATCAGTTTGGCAGCGTGATTGAAAGCGTTTGGGGAAGCAAGCGTTTTTCTTTTTATTACATTGTCTGCGGTTTGGGAGCGGCGTTAACTAATATGATTGTCAATTATTATCAGATTGCACCTATGGAGGAGGCCTCTAACTCTCTGATTAACAATCCGTCCGTGGAAGGTTTGAAGGCTTTTGCGAGCGAGTATAGTTATCTTTTTAATATGCCGAAACTTGACGATTTTATTTCGGAATACAAAAACGACCCCGGATTTTCGCAATTTGTAGTGCAACTGATGCAAGATATGCAAAAAAGTTTTGTGGCAAGACCGATTGTAGGTGCTTCGGGTGCGGTTTTTGGGTTGTTATTGGCTTTTGGAATGATGTTTCCTGATATGAAACTGCAATTTATGTTTATTCCGATTGGGATAAAAGCAAAATATTTTGTACTTTTGTACGGCGCGGCTGAGTTGTTTTTTGGTGTCAACGATTTTAAAGGTGATAACATTGCACATTTCGCACATCTTGGCGGAATGTTGTTCGGAATACTTTTGATTTTGTGGTGGAAAAAACACCCGCACAACGAATTTTTTAATAGTTAGAAAAAAATGGATACGAATTTTATAAAGGCGGCTTTTAGGCAGTCAGTTATTAGCAAATTGTTGATTATCAACATTGTAATTTTTTTGTTTGTTTCCGTGGCGGATATTTTGTTTTATCTGTTCGGAATGCAGGGGTATATGGAATATTTGGCAGTGAAATATTTGGCAATGCCTGCTGCACTTGATAAATTGGCGTTTAGGTTTTACACGCCGTTGGCGTATATGTTTTTGCATACGGATTTTTGGCATATTTTCTCTAATATGTTGTGGCTCTTCTGTATAAAACAGATTTTGGAGTCTATGTTAAACAACCGTCAGTTGCTTGCAGTTTATCTTTTAGGAGGACTTACGGGTGCGGCTGTTTATTTGCTGAGTTACAATGTGTTCCCTGTTTTTCAGTCGGTACTTTCTACATCTGTTTGTTTGGGTGCGTCGGCGGCGGTAACTGCTTATATAGTTTTAATTGCCGTTTTGCAGCCCGATTATAGGGTTTTGTTTTTCGGAATTTTGCCGGTAACGTTCAAGTGGATAGCCCTTGCATACGTTGTGTTTGACGTTTTTCAGTTGACGGGCGGCAATGCGGGCGGACATTTTGCGCACTTGGGCGGCGCGTTGTTCGGTTTGTTGTTTGCCGTTAACCTCAAAAAAGGAAAAGACATAACCGTCGGTTTCAACAATCTGATTGACAAGATTGTGTCTCTGTTTTCGTTTTCTTCTACCAGAAGACGCCAGCCCGAAATGAAAGTCAGTTATCAAAATACAAAAGACGTCCGCGAAATGACCGACGCCGAGTTCAATCAAAACAAAGCCGAAGACCAAAAACGCACGGACGAGATTTTGGAAAAAATTTCAAAATCCGGTTACGACAATTTGACAAAAGAAGAAAAAGCGTTTTTGTTTAGAATGAGCAGAAAATAATTTTCTAAGTTTCTTTTTGGGAGTTTTACGGAATTATAATTCCTGCAACAGAAATGTCGTCAACTTGTTCTAATGCGCCTCGCCAAGCTAGATGTTCGCTGAGGAAGAAGTCCGCCATTTGGTCGTAATCCAGTTCTGAGGCTTTGATAATGAGGTTAGTGAAGTTTTTGCGTCCCAATTTTTTGCCGTTTTCAAAACCGAACTGATCGGCGTAACCGTCAGAGGACATCAAAAGAAAATCCCCGCTTTTAATATCGAATTTGCTGTTTTGAAACTGAAAATCTGAGCCGGGCATTATGTTTCCGAGAGAACATCTGTCAGGAAGAAGTTTGAATAATTCGCCTTTTCTTACAATGTACAAAGGACGGTATGCTCCGGCGTATTCTACTTCGGTGTTGTTTTCGTTGATAATGCACAGCGAAAGGTCCATACCGTCAATGCCGCCGACTTTGGTGCTCAGACTGCTTACGGATTCGTAAAGTTTGTCGTTGAGTTCTTTGATGAGGTCGCCCGGAGTGTTATTGGCGGTGGTTGCCTGTAAGATTTCGTCCAAAAACATTTTGCCCATCAGCGAAACAAATGCGCCCGGCACACCGTGTCCTGCACAATCACAAAGCGCGAGATATTTCCGTCCGAATTTTTGTCCCATCCAAAAGAAATCTCCCGAAACAATGGCTTTCGGCAGGTTTATAAAAAAACTTTCTTTGTAACATTCGTGCAAAAGGTTTTTGCCGGTCATCAATGCTGACTGAATGACTGAGGCGTATTCTATTGATTTTGTAACTTCCTTGTTTTTTTGTTCGATTTCGTCGCTTTGTTTTCTTATTTCTGCTTCGGCGCGTTTGACAGCCGAAATGTCCGTGTCAACTACGATTAACATTACTTTGCCTTCTTCATCGGAAATCGGCGTTATGGACGACTGAATCCATATTTCTTTGTCGTCTTTGTTGTAATGCAGAAGCGTGAAGGTTACGGGTTTGCAATCTTCGTATGCCTTGTCGTAATATTCTATTGCTGCGGGGTTTCTCAGGGCTGTTTTGTAATATGCACCGTTAGCAATAAACTCTTCAAAAGTATAACCGTAGATCTTTGTAAAACCGTAGTTTACCCAAGAGATGTTTTTGTTTTCGTCCACCATTATGACAGAATTTTCGGTGTTTCTTACCGAAATTGAAAAACGTTTTAACTCCGCGTTGAGGGCTACCAACTGGTTTTGCTGCTTTTTCAAATCGTTGTTTGCGGTTTGAAGAAGAACGTTTCTTTCTTCCAATAGTTTTTTCTGACTGCCTATTTTTCGCATACACGAGATGTTGACAATAGCGTATTCAATGTATGTTGCAAGGTTGTGGATAATTCCCAAATGATACGGCGTAAAGTAATTGTTTTTCAGACTTTTAACCGTTAATACTCCGATTGTCATATCGTTGTCGGAAAGCGGGACGTATACTGCCGAACCGAAAAGTGTTGTGTCAATTTTGAATTTTTCGGTGTCTACATATTGTCCTATTTCGTTTTTATAATCGGAGATAACGAGCGATTTGTGGTTGAGAAACGACCAAACAACCAAGTTGTTTTTGTTTTCGAGATTGTAACGTGCAAAAGCCATTGTAACGCCGTTCATCACAAATGCCGAAAAGTCAATGCTCGTGTGAGGTGCGTTATACACGCCTATGCCCATGCCGTCGGTCGGAAAAAACTTTTCTAACTCTTCCGCAGCAACTTTGGATAAGTTGCTCATTGTCATGGCTTTGATAATTTTCTGCCCTGAACGGCTGAGAACTGAGAGGTTTTGTAAAGTGTTGTTGAGGTTTTCTTTTTGAATTTCCAACTGAGATTTTGTGTTGTTGAACTCCTCGTTTTGTGCGGAGAGTTGCTCAGTCAAGTCTGCTAAATGTTTTTTGTCTCTGCACTTTTTTATCATCAAGAAAACTACTATGGCTGTCAATGCGCTGATTATTAATATTAAAGCGGTTTTCAGTTTCAATTCAAAAGGGCGTTTTACCGTGAAATTTAGTTTTACTGGTTCGGAGACGAGGGTATTTGTTCTTGCTTTTACGGTAAAAGTGTATTGTCCTTCTTTCATGTTGACAAAAATCGCGGTTTTTTGGGTAGACCACGGCGAATATTCTTCGTCGCAATTATCCAAACGGTAGGCATATTCGGTGTTGTAAAGTTTCTTTCCGTCAGAATCGGCGGTATAAACGATTTTGATTTTGTTTTTTACTTGAATGTTATCAATACGCTTTTGCTTGTCAGCGTACTTGTCGGCTGAATACACCAATGAATCTTGGTCGCAATATATCAACGTTATACGGCAATCCAAATTGCCGGTTTGGGCAAACGCCTTAATCCCGACAATTACCGTTAACAAAAAGATAACGAAAAATGCTGAAATTTTTTTTCCCTTTTTCATGGTGCTAAATTATAAAAAATCATTTTAATATTAAAAAAAAAGACTAATTTTGCAAAAAAAAAATCAAAACATAAATTTTACACAAATGAACAAGCAGATAGCAGTTTTACCCGGCGACGGTATCGGTCCCGAGGTTATCGCTGAGGCGCAGAAATCACTTCAAGCGATAGAAAAAATCAGAGGTCATAAGTTTACATACGTTCCCGTTTTGGGCGGCGCGGCGGCAATCGACGCCTGCGGCAATCCTATGCCCGACGAGACGGTTGACATTTGCAAACAGTCTGACGCTGTACTTTTCGGCGCGTTCGGCAGCCCGAAATACGACAACGACCCCAACGCAAAAGTCCGTCCCGAACAAGGTCTTTTAGCAATCAGAAAACGTCTTGAACTTTTTGCCAACATCCGTCCGATTTACACTTTCCCGGCACTCATTCACAAGTCGCCGATTAAAAAAGAAATCGTTGACGGCGCGGATTTCGTTGTTGTAAGGGAACTTACGGGCGGAATGTATTTCGGTATGAAAGGCCGCACGGAAGACGGCAAATCGGCTTTCGACACCAACCTTTATTCAGTTTTTGAAATCGAAAGAATTTTGAAGTGCGCTTACGAACTCTCACTTAAACGCCGCAAAAAACTTTTGGTTGTTGACAAGGCAAACGTTTTGGCTTCGTCAAGACTTTGGAGAGAGACGGCTCAGAGAATCAGCAAGGATTATCCGGAGGTTGAAACTTCTTACATGTTTGTTGACAACGCTTCGATGAGAATCGTTACAACGCCTAAGGATTTTGACGTTATGGTAACAGAGAATACTTTCGGCGATATTTTGACAGATGAGGCTTCGGTTATTACCGGAAGCATGGGTCTTATGCCGAGTGCGTCAATCGGCGTTTACACCTCGCTTTTTGAACCTATTCACGGTTCATATCCTCAGGCAGCCGGTAAAAACATTGCTAACCCGATGGCGGCAATTCTTTCGGCTGCAATGCTTTTGGAAACAGGTTTCGGCTTAAAAGAGGAGGCTCAAATCGTTACCGATGCTGTTAACAAAGCCCTCGCTGACGGTATTCGTACAGAAGACATCGCCGAAGGCAAGGCATACGGCACAAAAGAAGTTGGCGACTACATCGCAAAGGCAATTTTGGAGACAAAATAATTAAATAAAAAAAGAGGTTGAAAAACCTCTTTTTTTTTATTTTACTTTCTTAGACGAGACTATAATCGTGTAAGTGTTGTTGTACGGTTTTGAGAACAGAACTTTTTTAGCGCGTTCCTCCGTGATTGAAATTCCTGAGAGGGACATATCCGCTTTCCCTTCCGCAATGCACGGGATAATGTCGGAAAATGGAATCACCGTTATTTTTACCGGACGTCCGATTTTGTCGGCAAACAAAGTCCACAATTCAGCGTCAAGACCCGAAACTATTCCGCCGATTGAAAGGTTGAACGGTGGATAATCGCCCTCGGTAACGATGTTCAAAGGCTCGCCCTCTGTAACCTGCGGTTTCGGCACCGGAAGTGAAGACGGCGACGAAGTGCTGAACCATTTGTTACGGATTTCGGCAAGTTGTCCGCTTTGCTCCAATTCGGTGATAAAATCGTTGAACTGCGCCTGCAATTCCGTGTTTTTCTTGTTGAAAACAGCACCCATCGGTACTGCCGGCATATTTGCGTTTGCCGTGTCGATTGAGAGTCCGCCGGCAAGCATCAGCACCGCCGAAACGTCCTCGTCAATGCCGTATTCAGCCTTGCCCGAAACGATGGCTTTGTAAATGTCAAATGCCGTCGGCACTTTTATTACATTGTATGACGGATATTTCTCTGCAAATATCGCCTCAAACGTAGTGCCTTCCTGAACTGCGATTGTTTTGTCAGAGAGGTTTTCAAAATCGCGTATTTTGTCATCGCCGCTCATCGAACAGCCGCAGATTGCCATAGCCGTCAATGCCGTGATGATTAATTTGATTGATTGCATGTTTTTGTTGTGTGTTTAAAA
Organism: Bacteroidales bacterium; assembly: GCA_016287995.1. Lineage (GTDB taxonomy): Bacteria > Bacteroidota > Bacteroidia > Bacteroidales > UBA3824 > UBA3824. The sequence goes on along the minus strand of JAEEXW010000008.1, from coordinate 12,423 downwards.
ATAATACAAAATTCTAAAATTTGCCCTGTTTAAATCCTTGCAGAACATATCGTGCCATTGTGCGGCAACGGTCAGATGTTCGCCGAAACCTTTTTGAACCGACAACATTCCGTATACGTCCGCGCCGGTGATAATTTTTTCCGGAGTTTTGTCGCTGCACCAGAGAGCCTGAGCCGAGATTTTCCATTTTGACGGAAGATTCAGAGTCGGCGCAAAGCGGATATATTCGTAAGAAGTGTTTTCTCCGTAGTAATGATTGTTGTAAAAACTTGCACCTGCCACAAAACTGAACATGCCCGGCGTATACGAAAACGAAGCGTCAATGTTTGTGATTTGACATTCTTCCGGGTCGTTTTCAAACGTTGTAACAGGCTGCTGAATATACGTGCCTTGTGTTTCGGTTACGATGTCGCGGGTGTCGATAAGACGTCCGATTGCCGAAGCCTGAAATTTTTTTGACGAATAAGTGTACATCACGCGGTAAACGTCAGCGGGCTGATAATCAAGTTTCGGGTTTCCGACAGAGACCGGTACGCCCATCTCGTTGTAAAGCGGAAAACTGTGAATGTTGATATAATCCGGCGCAACAAAACGGCGGTAATACGAGCCCTGAATCTGGTGATGCCAGTTAGGAGTAAGGGTTGCACTTGCGACAATCAGATTGTAAGGATTGTCGATTTTTTCGTCCCCGTAGCCGTAATGATAGCACATCAGACGGTCGCCGAGAGAGAGCGACAACGGTCCGGCTGTATAGTCAAACTGCGCGTAAAAGTCGTTGTTGTAAGTGGTGAGGTCGTAGTCAGCTTCTACCGCCGGATTCATAGTAGAGCTGAACAGGTCAACGGTTTGCAAATACTTTGAGTTGAGGGTTGTAGTCGCATAGTCCAACTCCCAGCCTCCGCAAAATTCGAGTCCCCCGGCAATCGGAGTCCAAAGTTCCACGATATACACCTGCCAAATCTCTTTTGTGCGCTCTTTGCTGCTTATGAGTCCGAGCATTTCGTTTTTTGCACCGTCGTCGTAATATTCCACGTCGGCAGAAACGCAGAGAGCCGTTCCCGCGTCGTTGAAAATGCCGTCATACTGGACTTGTCCGCCGTAATAGCGTGAATCGGTGTTTCCGCTGTGTCCGTAGCGCATTGCAAAATCGTACATGAGATTGTGATTGTCGTTGAGCGCGGTGTTGATTTTGGCGGCGCAACGGGCTGTGCCGTCATATTCGCCGTGCCGCGAATTGTCTGAAAGTGTTGCGCTTAAAAGTACGTCCGTTTTGCCGTTGCCGTAAACAGCGTTGATAACGGGCGCGCTTTGAAGACCTTCCGTGTCAAATTCCGCACCTATATATATGTCTTTTTCTTCTGCGCCTCTTACCATGTTGATGTCAATGACGCCGCCGAGACTTTTGCTGCCTTTCATAACGTCGGGGTTGTCGCAGATTTGGATTTTTTCAACGTATTTTGCCCTTAGTGTCGAAAGAAAAATTCTGATGTTTGCCTCGTAATTGAAATTTTCCACGCGGACAACATAACGGTCGTCAAGGTTTTCATAATTTCTTGAAAGTGCCTCCGGAAACATTTGAAGGAGATCCATAACGGTGGTGTTGTCATCAAGAGTCATTCTTTGGGGATAAATCAGCACCCTGTCGGCGCGGTGTTCAATAACGGGTTCTTCCCCTTTCAAACCGTATTCTGCTGCGGTTTCGTCTTGTGCAAAAACTTGCGGCGCACTGCATACCGTGAGTGCCGAAAGCATTAGAATTGCTAATCTGTTCATACAGTTTAATTTTTTTTATTAGAAGTGTTATATTTTCTTAATGCAAAATTTGTGCAAATGTTTTGCGGAAAAGGTAAATTAATCTTTACTTAATAAATATAGGGCTGCCGCAAACGCAACAGCCCTACATAATTGAAATGTTATACTATAAATTCTTGACAATCAACGTTGAGTTTGTTCCGCCGAAACCGAAAGAGTTTGAAAGGAACGTGTCAAAATGAGCCTCAACTCTTTGAGCCGGAATATTCAGTTTTGCCGAATCTTCGTCCGGGTTTTCAAAATTGAGGTTTGCCGCAACGAAGTTGTTTTTCATCATCAAGATTGAGTAAATCGTCTCTGACGCGCCAGCCATCCACATTTCGTGTCCGGTCTGGGATTTTGTTGAGGTAACAAACGGTTTGTTATCACCGAAAACCTGAGCGATTGCTTTTGCCTCGTTCATATCGCCGATGTGCGTAGAGGTTGCATGAGCGTTAACGTAACCGATTGTTTTGATGTCGATTCCGGCGTTTTTGATTGCTTTTTCGAGCGATTTTGCAGGACCTTCAACATTCGGCGAAGAGATATGGTCACCGTTAGAAGAGAATCCCCAGCCGAGAACCTCTGCGATTATCGGAGCGCCGCGTTTTACGGCGTGTTCGTATTCTTCGATGATGACCGTTGCCGCACCGCCGCCCGGAACGAGTCCGTCTCTGTCTCTGTCGAAAGGTCTTGAAGCCGCAGTAGGATTATCTTCTCTTGTTGAAAATGCGCTGATACCGTCAAAACTGCCGACAGCATACGGATTTACTTCTTGTGCGCCACCGCAAACGACCATTTCTTCCAAGCCGTTTTTGATGAGCAGTGCGCCCAAACCGATTGCATGGCTTGACGAAGCGCAAGCCGCGGAAATTGTTAAATTGATGCCGCGAAGTTTGAAAATGCAGCCAAGGTTCATTGTAACGGTAGAGTTCATGGACTGGAAAATTCCGCCTGAGCCAATTAAGGTTGTGTCTTTTTTGCGGAACATTGTGTCAACGCTTTTGTAAACCGGCTCTGCGCTCGAATCGTTGCCGTAAAGCAGACCGACATCATTTTTGTTCAAATAATCTTGGTCGATATTTGCATTTTTCAAGGCTTCAACGGTTGCCACGTAAGCGTATTTTGCTTGTTCGGGCATAAAAACACGCTGAGCGCGTGAGAGTTGCCCTTTTAAGTCGGGAATGTCGAGTTTAGAGGTCAATCCCGAACGGAATCCTAATTCTTTGCGTTCTTGATCCAATATGATGCCCGAAACCCCGTTCCAAAGTGATTGTTTCACTTCGTCGAGGTTTTTGCCGAGGCACGAATAAATGCCCAAGCCCGTAATTACTACTCTTTTTTCCATGTATTTTACTTAAAATTATTTGTGCAAAGATAAGCGGATTTTTTTTAAATAGCAAATATTTTTTGCTGTAACAGTTTTTTTACATTTTTAATACTCGAAATTTTTGCCGAGGTCGTAAGTTTTGCCGTCTTCAACCTGAGTCATTTTCATAACGCCTGTTACCGTGTGTCCGTAACGGTCTGTTACTCTGACTGTCAGATTGCAGTTGTATTGGTCGAACGGACATTGAAGTTCCCAAAACGCATTGTATTTAAAAGGTTTCATATCGTAAAACGTTTTACCGTCTTTTGAGAGTTCTACTTTTTTAACGCCGTAACGACCGTTGAAAATAAAAGCCCCTAAAAACCAATTGTTTGAACCGGATTTTATTTTTAAGACGAGATTTTTATCAGTGTAATAAGGTGTTTCTCTCCATTTTACGTTTACTTTGCCGAGACCTTTGTTTCCTGTCAAAAATTCAAAACCTTCGGGCGTGTTGTCAAACCAAGAATTATCGCCATCGGGACAAATGTCTTTTCCGATAACGCGGATAGTTTTGTTGCCATATTTAATTTCGTATGCTGAGCCGAGAATATAGTCAGGAAAAAAATAAACTCCGACAGCAACGTTATAATAACCTTTTTCCATTTCAGGCAGCGGATAAGGATAACTATCGTTGTTTGACGGCTGACCGTAAAAAGTTATATAACCATCTTTCCAATCGGTAATTTTACCCTCAGAATTAGAAGGTTGTTCTTGATTTTCTTGATTTTCTTGGTTTTCTTGGTTTTGGTTTTCTTGATTTTGGTTTTCTGCATTTTCATCTTCATTTTCCTTAGAACATGACATGACAGATGTCAATAACAAAACACCCAAAATTAGTAAGATTATTTTATTCTTTTTCATTGGTATTTAATTTTAATGTCTAACGGCAATTTACTATTTCCATATTCATTTATTGCAAAAATATGAATTATTTTTTGTTTCTACAAACATTTTTTTTCTTGGGTTCAATGGTAATTTTTTGTTTTAAAAAAAGACGATTTTATAATTTATAAGTTGCCATAACTCAAAAAAAAATCGAGTTATGGCAACTTATTTTGTATTATAGGTTGCCATAACTCGTTTTTTATTCTAATTTTCCTGTTACTTTTAGATATTCGGTTTCGTAAATTTTGTATTGTGTTTGGGCTTCTATGAGGTTTGACAGCGACTGCTGCCAAAGACTCTGAGCATCAAGCAAATCGGTGAGCGTACAATATTGATTTTCATACTTTTGTGTCATACTGAAAAGACTTTGCTGAGCCTCTTGAAACCCAAGTTGCGCCGTCAAAAACATCGAATAACCGTCTGAAATATTCTGAACCGCTTGCTTAACTTCTATTGACATCAACCGTGTGTTTTTTTCAAGGTCAAGTTTTGAATCTTCAAGTTCTAAACGCGCTTTTTTTACGTTCCTACTGTTTTGACCCCAATGCCAAAGCGGTATTTGCGCCGTTAACATAACCATCGTCATGCCTTGGTTAAACTTCTGAGTATAAGGATAATAATTGCCGTCAGGACCTTGGGCGTTACCTTCCATTTTGATATTTCCAGCGTATGTGTAACCCGCCGAAAGCGCAATAAGCGGAAGACTTTCTGAACGTTGCATTTTGATTTCTCGCTCTTTTACTTCTACTTGTTTTTCAAGCAGTTGGATTTCGGGACGCAAAGACAAATCCTCGCTTAAACTCTCCGGCGGATTAATCGAAAGAATAGTGTCAGCAGGGATAATTTCCTCGTTTAAATCGGCTCCAATATAATTCGCTAACGCCATTGTACAAAGCGAAAGTCCGTTTTTGGCTTTTTTCAGATTGTATTCTATTTCGCTTTTTTTCGAGTTGATCCTCAATAAGTCCAAATCTGTTGACATATTGGCCTCAATACTCGTTTTTATCACATCTTCAAGATGTTGCATTTGCTTTTGATATGCTTCCAAGAGTTTAACTTTTGCGCTGACTGCAATGCACGAATAATATGCGTTGTCTACATTAGATAAAACTTCCATCTTTGTTTGTCGGGATTGAATTTCTGAAACTTCCTTGCCTGCTTGCGCCATTTTGATTCCGTTGGAAATTTTGCCACCCGTGTAGAGCGGTTGCGTAAGCGTAATGCCGGCAGTGTAAACTCCTTTCAAAACAAGGTCTGAACCCATTACGTCAATATTTGGAAACATAAAAATAAGATTTCCGCTCGCATCCAACGATGGCAAAAGTGATGACTTCGCGTTTTTGAGCGTGTAGTCGGATTCAACGAGTTTATTTGCTGATTTTTTGGTGTCTTCTGCGTTTTGTAATGCCAAAGTTCTACACGAATCAAGCGTGAGAATGCGTTGAGCATTTACTGTTATTGTACTAAAAATCAATATTATAATTAAAATTTTTCTCATTATTTTCGCTGTTTTTTTATGGTATATATTTTACTTTTTAACCCCGAAAAGTGCGGAGTAGAACACAGGCAAAAGTACAAGCGTAATTATTGTCCCGACCGCAAGTCCAAACATTATCGCTATCGCCATAGAATTATACATCGCGTCCGAGATAAGCGGTATCATTCCGAGAATCGTTGTTAGCGAGGCCATTACGACGGGACGTGTGCGGCTAACGGCAGCAGTTACAACGGCATTGAAATCGCTCATTTTTTCATCGTTTTTCAATCGACCAATTTCGTCAACAAGCACAATAGAATTTTTTACCATCATGCCCATTAGACCCATAAGTCCGATTATCGCAACAAATGTGAACGGTATTTTCATCAGCAACAACGCCGGAACAATGCCGCAAATCACAAACGGAAAACACATTATCACCAAAATAACTTTCCGCCATGAATTGAAAAGCAACAGCAAAATTCCCAAAATCAAAAGCAAAATCACAGGAACAGTGCCGATGATATTTTGCATCGCCTCGTCAGCAGTGTCGCCTTCACCAACCCATACAAGCGAATAGCCCTCAGGAAGTGAAATCTGTTCGATTTTTTCTTTGATTTCTTGCATTACTTTGGCTTGTGTGGCATCGTAAAGGTCAAAATCGGGATCACATTCGGCTTCGATAGCACGCTCACCGTTAACACGATAGATAAATTGCTCTTCCCATTCGGGGCGGACATTTTTCGCAATCGCCGAAAGCGGTACGCATGCAAAAATTTTGTCTTGCAAAGTTGATGCTGCTTTTGGTGTCTGAATCGTTTGAGCAATTTCGTTTTGCGAAAAATGCAAATTCATCGTACTCCAAACGGGTATTTCGTTGAGGTTCTGAATTTTAGAGCCGTCAGCATTTCTGATTTTAAGGTTTACAATCACCATGTTGTCTTGATTTGTCAATACGCCGATTGGAGAGCCTGAGGTAGCAGCGGCAAGTGCTGTCGCCATGTCAGAACGCTCTATGCCACAACGAATTGCGTTTTCGCGGATATATTCAGCAGTAAGCGATTTACCAGTCGGTCGCCAATTGTTTTGAACCGAATATTTGTCAACATACTCACATTGACGCATAATTTCCTCAGCCTGAGCGGATAACGAGCGCAAAACTTTCGGGTCAGGACCTCTAAACTGCGCTTCAACAGGGTGTGAGGTCGCAATCGAAAAATTATAACGTCTCAACCTTATATATGCGTCGGGATAATTTTCCCGTAAAAATTTTCTAAGATTAGGCGTAATTTTCTTAATCGTGTTGAAATCTTTGCAGTCGATAATAAGTTCTCCGTAACTTTCGCCGCCGTTTGTCATCGGACGTACCAAACTATAATGCGCAGGTGCTGCACCCATACAAAACGAAACTTTCTGAATGTCAGGATTTTTCATTAGCGTATCTGTGATTTCTTGAAGGTCTTTTTTTACACGGTTGCTGCTTGTTTGAGTCGGAAGCCAATATTCTACCACAAATTGATTGTAGTCGAAATCGGGGAAAAACATATTTTTTACCTTTGTCATTCCAAAGCCGCTAAGACCAAGAATTATAACGGCGCAAATTATTGTAACAGCCTTATTTTCAATAAGTTTTGTAACAGTTTTGCTGACTAATTTCTGAATAAAACCATCTTGAAAGTTTTTAGATTTTTTATTTGGTTTTGGGCGGGGTTCAATCCACGATTTTACACACATCGGCACTTGAACCAATGCTAAAATCCAACTTGCTAACAAACTGACACACAGCACTAAAAACATATCTCTACAATATTCTCCGGCAGTATCAGGCGAAAGATAAACGCCTAAAAACGTTGAAATCGCAATTACCGTCGCCGCCAAAAGTGGTAGAGCCGTATTTTTGCCGATTTTAAAAAGATAAGTTTTCGGACCAAATCCACGTTGCTTGTCAATCAAAATGCCGTCCATTATGACGATTGAATTGTCTACAAGCATACCCATTGCCACGATAAACGCTCCGAGCGAGATTCTCTGCAATGTTGTGCCCATTGCATAAAGAATTGGAAACGAAAGACTTATAGTCAGCACCAAACCAAATCCGATGATAAGACCGCTACGAAATCCCATCGCAAAAATTAGCACCACAATCACAATCAAAACAGATTCCACAAGGTTTATCATAAAACCCGAAATTGCAGTTTCAACCTTGTCGGGCTGAAAGAAAATTTTATCTGTCTTAACGCCCAAAGGCAATTTTTGCATTACCTCGGCGAGTTTTTTATCAACAGCCTTGCCGACATCGGGAACGATTGCCGATTTTTCCATAGAAATACAAATCGCAACGGCTGGCTGATTGTTAACATAAAAACCGTTGGTCTGAGGGTCTTCAAAAGTGCGTTTAACAGTGGCAATATCGCCGATACGAACCGTTTTACCATCGGAAGTAGAAATTAAAATGTTTTTTATATCTTCCTCGTTTTCAATGGCTTCTGAAATGCGCATAGAATATTCCGTATCAAAATCGCCTTCAAATTTTCCGCCGTTGACGGTTTTTCCCGCATTATTAAGACTCAGCATAATTTGCGTTGGGATAAGTCCGTTTCTCGAAAGTTTATCTTTGCTGAGAATGATGTCGATGTTTTCTCTTGGTGCGCCCGATACGATTACACGTTTTACGCCTTTTACTTTTTGAAGTTCACGCCTTATGAATTTTGCATATTTGTCAAGTTCGGGATACGTAAAACCTTCGCCGGTGAGCGAATAAAAAATGCCGTAAACGTCCATCATATCGTCGATTACAATCGGGTCAAGACAGTCTTGCGGCAGTTGTGATTTTACGTCGCTGACCTTACGCCGTACAAAATCGAAATATTGTTCCAATTCGGTCATCAAAACCGACATTTCAAATTCTACGGTAAACATCGCCATCGAAGGCCGACATTCGGTTTTTACGCGGCGGACATTGGGCAATTCGCGTAGTTTATCTTCCATCAAAAGAGCCACTTTCAGTTCTACCTCGTGAGCCGTTGCACCCGGATACGGCACTATAACCATGGCTTGTTTGCCACAGACTGCGGGGTCTTCAAGTTTGGGCATTGCCGCAAAAGAAAGCACGCCGGCGACCAAAATTGCCGCTACAAACGACCAAAAAATCGTCGGGCGTTTAATAAAAAATTCTGTAAATGATAGTTTCATAATTACATCAAATTTCCTGCGTTGGTTTTAGAATTTTGATTAAAAATTTTTACAATGTCGTTTTCTTTTAACATCGAAACTCCGGCGCGGACGATATTGTCGGTAGAGTTTAACGGCGTGTTTGTCAAAGCGTTGCCAAAGTCGTCAAGACCTATGATTTTTATTTCTTTTTTTGACACTTTTCCCTCGGAGTTTACAATCCAAACAAAAGCATTGTCGCCCTCTTTAAAAATCGACGAAAGAGGCAACGAATATTGCGTAGAAGTTTGATTTTCAGATAATTTGATTTCTACATCAACGTTAAGACCGGCAGGAAGTTGAGTATTTGCTTCGGCAAACGAAAGTCGCATTTGACAAAGTTGATTGCCGTCGGCTTTGGGCGTTATTGACATTATTTTCATCTTGAAAGTTTTGCCGCCTTGATAATCCGTATGACAAAGAATTTGAGAAATTTTGTCGCGATTGAGATACACTCCCGACGGCACACTGAGCGAGACTTCCATTTTCTTGGTATCTAAAAGTGTGAAAACGGGCGTTCCAGCGTCCACGAGTTCAGAGGTTTCAAAATTTGCTTTTTGAATGTAACCGCTTGACGGTGAGTATAGTTTGGTGTATTCAAGTTTATTTTTGTTTACTTGCAACTGAATTTTTAATTGTTCGAGACCCGAAGTGGCTTTTTCGTAATCGTTGCCCGATACGCTGTGGGCTTCGTAGAGTTTTTTCAAACGTTCCAATTCGGTTTCAAGTTGATTTTTCTGAATTTCAAGAGCCTCAACGCCGAGTTTGTAATCTTTATCGTCAAGGGTAGCAAGCAGTTGACCTTCTTTCACATAGTCGCCCTCCTTGGCATAAAGTTTTGAAATCTGACCGGGCGTTTTGAATCCAACTGCGATTTCTCGACCTTCATTGATGATTCCGGAAAATCGCTTAAAAGTCTCAGTGTCAGTGGTTTTAGGATTTGTAACAATGACACTACGAACAAACTCTGTTTTTTGAGAGTCTGAGGCGCAACCTGAAAGTATTGCGCCGATTGCTAATAATAAAATGTATCGTTTCATATTGTATATTTTTTACACTGCAAAATTGACTATAATTTACGTATAATTCTGTTCTATTTTTCTTATAAAATGACAAAATCGAAAGAAAAATTTGATTTTTATGTTCTTTTAGATATTTTTGCATTAACAAAAAAAACACTATGAGCCACAAAGAATACAAAGATTTAGACATTTTGAAAGAGAGTTTGCGGTGGAATTGTCCAATTTATTCGTTGGACGATTCGTTTATTGTAGCCGACAATCTCAACCATGATTTTGATTATATTTTCGATTATTATTTGCAACCGATACCTTACAAATTGCCTAAACATATTGTAATCGGAATTTGCGAGGGCGAGATGGTGTTTAATGCTAATATAGAGACAGTTAAAGTATCAAAAGGGTCAATTTTTGTAATGCAGACAGGTTCGATTGGGCAGTTGGTATCAGTCTCAAAAAAAGTTAAAGCCATTATTATGTTTTTTGCCCCTGAATTTTGGCCTGTTCAAGAATTGCAACCCGAAAGTCTTATGAAATTTACGCAAGTTTTGTCCACGCAGGCGGTTATAAAAATGTCGGACGATGGTTTTAAACGTTTTGTTGATATTTATCTACAAATAAAGAATATTTTACAAAAAGATGATTATAGTTTTAAGAAATTATCTATAAAAGGTTATCTTCAAGTCTTGATGGCAGATGCGTGTCAAATCACAATGAAAATGTATCAAACGCTTAATAATCAAAATGTTATTACAGACAATACGCAACGGATTTTTCAGAAATACATTTCGGAGGTTAGACAAAATTATATAAAAGAGCGTACGATAGAATTTTATGCGTCGAAATTATGCGTTAGTCCCAAATATTTGGGTCAGATGGTAATGAAAGCCTCAGGGCGAAGTGCGCTGAGTTGGATAAACGATTATATCATTTTGGAAGCCAAAGCGTTACTAAAAAGCAAACGTTATAATGTTCAAGAGGTTTCGTTTATGTTGAATTTTGCAAATCCGAGTTTTTTCGGCAAGTTTTTCAAATCCAAAACCGGCGTTACGCCAAGAGAATATATGATAGGATAAGAGTATAAAAAAATCTTTTCAGTCTTATCGGCTGAAAAGATTTAATGATGTTTTTTTCAAAATTTTATCCAATTTCTCGAAAAGGGTTTTTCTTAAGGTTATGGTTTCTTTTAGACCTTGACCGCGTTTTTCGTGTTCCGAACGTTTTGAACGCACGTGGAATCTCCATTCACGTTTCAAGCCGATGAAAAATTTTCTGTACGTCCACGCAAACAAGCCTAATGACGGTAGACAAATCAAATGTAAAAGCGAACACCACCAATTCCAAAAATATGATTCTACCGCAAAAAATAGCCCATAAATAACTGGAAACGCCACCAACGAGCCGACAGCAAACCTTATTCCGCCCACAAACATTGTCATGTGAGCGTTGCCCGCTTTAAACTTTTTTGTCAGCGGATAGGGCGAGAGAAATATCAAAATATTGGGAATCGAGGCCACAACAAACAGCGGAAACAACAAAATCAAGCATAAAAACCTGATTAACAGCGACCATGGTTTCCACGGGATGTCAAAATTTTCGTCTGTTATCCTAAACCTTTTGCAGTTCTTTTTCAGCGTTAATGCCTCAGAATAAATCTCTGCGATAGTTTCAGGCTCTTGCGCTTTGACGGCTTCCAATTCTTTGAAAAGGGCTTTGTCGGAGGCTAATTTGTCGGGCAAATACTTTTTGTTGCCACCGCAATCCGTACAATATTTAAAGCCGTAAGTTTCTCGTATATAGTCGATTGCCTCGTAATTTTCAAGGTCGGTGATGTTCAACATCATATCCGCAATTCTTTGACGGACAAGTGCGTTGACGTTTCTTTGTGCGGTGCGCGGTTTGGTTTGGTAAAGTTCATAATAATCTTTGAGTGAAACAGGTTCGCCGCACTGAATTATCATGTCTTCACGAAATTTAAAATAGTTGGAATAATGGTTTATTAACGGCAAAATTTTTATATCTGCCTTAAAATCAGACTTTTTCGCCGCGTCAAAAGCCATGCGTAAATATCCTAACGAAAAATCACCGAGCCAGCGTTTGTCTTGATTCAAGGCTTCGGGGAAAATCAAAACCGAGCCGCCTTCCAAAATTCTTTCGCCGGCCTCGGCAAAAATGTCAAAATTGTTTTTCAGAGCGTCAACGCCGTCAAAATCAATTCTGAACGCTGGCAAAAGATAAATGCTGCGTAAAAATTTTCCGATAAAAGGTCTGTTGAATGCGTCAGCCCTCGTAAAAATGCTGACAACGCGGTCGCGGAACGCAAATTCTACTCCGAGAGCATCGTTAAGAGCGTTCTGATGGTTGGAAGCGATGATTAAAGGCGTACCTTTTTCAGGAATGTTTTCTTTGCCCAAAACGTATATGTTCTTGTAATACATATTGTTATGACAAAGTCTGAGATAATTTCTCAAAACCCTGAAAATCAATTCGCCTATTAAACTTCTCTTTTTCTTTTTCAACATTTTTATACCTTATTTTTTACAACAAAATTGCTTTAATTTCCCTTCGCGTTTTAATAAGCGTTGAACCGCAAAACGTCCGGTAACGAGTGCGTTTGGCAGACCGCCGGGACTTTGCAGCCATTGTCCGGCAAGATAAGAATTATCCAA
>JAEEXW010000338.1 GCA_016287995.1 Bacteroidales bacterium | reverse complement strand
TCTTAAAAGATTTATCAAACACAACTGTTTCGTAGTCGTACCCTAACCACGGCGTGTTAAAATAATACGATGGCTGTAATTCATACGCGCCTTCTGGGATTGTTTCTCCTGAGTAGAAAGTGATTGTTTTGTCAGCAAGGATTACGTAAGGTTTGGCAGGGGTAAATGGCTGTTCGCCTGATTTTGTAAAATATCCGGGTTTGCCGTTTTCGGGGTCGTCGATGCGGGCGTAAGTAAGGTCTGTTATGTTTTCATCGTATGCCGTACCTTTGCCGCCGACAAGTTTCGGGCAATTATAAAACATTAGAGTTATACGTGCATTTTTTGTACTCCAATTATCACCGATGAAAATAGTTTTTAGATTTTTACATGCAGAAAACATACCCTCCATGATTACAACATTTTCGGTATTAAAACTGCTCAAATCAAGTTGTTCAACTCCGCAAGATAAAAACATTGAACGCATAGAAGATACTTTATTCGTATTGAATTTGCTTAAATCAATAGTTTTAAGACTATTGCAATAGCAGAACATCTCAGTCATTGCATAAACATTTTCTGTATTAAGGTATTCTCTCATGCCGATAATTTCAGTAAGATTATTACAATAATAAAACCAATACGAACAATTCTTTGGTCTGTAGTTTTGAAATGACTCATTAAAAACAACTTTTGTAACGGACGATTTCCAATCTGTTGCCTTTGCAATATCTCTTATCTCATACGCATTATTTGGTCTATTTTTGTCGTAATAAAATGTTAAAGTGTTTTCTGATAATACTACGTATGCACAAGCATCATCTTTATTTACCGAATATGGAATATCCCCAACTTTTGTAAAATATCCGGGATTACTTTCTCCTTCATCAATTCGGGCATAAGTTCTATCATATGTACCATAGTCATACAAATTTGTACCTTTTGCTCCGTCCAGTTTATTACAATCTTCAAACATAAATCCAGAAGTTGTAACTTGTTTAGTGTCCCAATTATCGCCGACATAGATTGTTTTTAAAGTACTGCAACCGGAGAACATCTTATACATATTTGTAACTTTCGCGGTATTGAGATTGCTTAAATCAATATCCGTGAGGTTTTGGCAACCACGAAACCAATAAGCGCAACTTGTGAGCGGGTAATTTACAAATGACTCGTTGATGACGACCTTTGTGATTTGGTCTGCAACATCGTACCAGCCGTTGTCAGTTTCTGTCCTCATTCCATACGCGCCGGCAGGTTTGTTTTTGTCGTAGTAGAATGTGAGAGTGCCATCGGAGAATACGGCGTATGCCTCGGGCTCAACTTCTAATGGCGAATTGAGAATTGTGTTTAATACCGGAACATATTGAAAATCGTTGTTCCCTTGATTGATGTTGGATAATAACGGGCTGAATGATTGAGTTTCAGCAGTTTTTTGCGGTTTGTGCCACAAATACGGAGGGTTAATTTCTGAGGTGAAAGTCAGAAACGTTGCTATTGTAAATAATAGCAAACATAAATCCCCCCCCCCCATAACATTTTGTAAGGTTTGGTTGGCGTGTTTTTCATAATTGATTTTCTTTTTAAATGTTTAACAATTTTAATATCGGGGCGAAAGTTACAAAGAATTTTTAACAATATTGCAAAAAAGGATTAATTTTTTTGAGAAAAAATAAAGAAGACTATATGAAGCCAAGTCCTGAAAGGACGATACATAAATAGACGGGGGTGTTAACCCCCGGTACAATGCGCATTAAAACGCCTAATTCATTGAAAATTTATAAAGCGTTGATTTCGTCAATGGTTAAGCCGGTGTTTTCAGCAATGATGTTGATGTCAATACCGGCTTTTTTTAAGTTGCGGGCGATTTCAATGGCTTGTTGTTTTTTGCCTTCGGCGATTCCCTTTTCGATTCCGATTTTTTCGCCTTCTTCACGTCCTTCTTTCCAACCTTCCTCGTGACTTCTTTCTTTCGCGTACTCCATTATATTAATACTGTCGCGGTAAATTTTTAAATCCTTGTCATATTTTCTGCGCTGTCCCTCTGACAAATTCGCTATTTGCGCAAATTTGCCGAGTTGAGCAAAAATACTATTTTTCGCAGTCCAAGGTATGTAATTTAATGTTTCCATATTCTTAAAAATAAAAATCCAACGGTCAAAATTTGTTTCACACTCATCTTCCGTCTTCGTAAAAAGCGGAAGTTGCAAATAGATAAAATTCAACTTGTCTGAAAGAACTTCGCGCTTTTTTGTAGTCGTTTTACAAAGGTGCGCATCAGTTCTGAACTCTTGTAATTCGTCAAGTTGAAAGTTCATAAAGGCAACGAAATAAACTGCTTTGAAATTAAAATCCCAATCGCCTTTTACACCTTGCCTTGCAATAGCCTGCGAAGTATAAAAAATACTTCGGGCAATAAAATATTTTTGCGGTTTGTTCTGCATTTCAACAATGATTTTTTCGTTGTTTGCAGTCTCGCATAAAATATCATAAATCAATCCACGGTCTTTTTTGTAGAGCCTCGGTTTTTCTTTGTCAAGAAAAGTAACATCAGTGATTTTCTCCTTGCCGTCCAAAAGGTTGTTCAAGAAGTCAATCAAAAGCGGTTTACTCGGCTCTTGACCGAAAAGTATTTTAAAACCCGTATCAGTAAATGGGTTTACATATTTGCCCATAATACAAAATTTTTATTATCTGCAAATGTAAAAAAGTTTTTTTGAAAAACAAAATAAAAGGTAAATGAATTTTTATTCCTGATAATCCGTTCTATATATTTGGATTTCGTCGTTTTCGTTTCCGGAGTTGACGAGGTTGATGAGAAAGTCCGCGTATGACGGTTTTATGGTTTTTTCATGGACTATCATCGGGAAAATTTTACGCATTTTGGCGAGCCTTTCGGGAATGTCTTTTGAACCGTAAAAAACTACAAACTGCGGTATATGCTCTTTTTTGCAGTGAAGAAAATATTTTTCGGTGTAGAGTTCTTTTTCGTAGAACGAGACTTTTTCAGTGCAGTAATAAATTGACGCGTCAGGCTCTTCTTCCCGTTTGTCAAGAATAAAAATAGGAACGTTTTTGCCTAAATAAAACAGCGGCAGTGATTTACAGTTTGAGAGAGTGGAATTTTCTAACATTATTGACGAAATGTCGTTTTTGTAGTGCGATAAGTACATCATAGTTTCCACTTGCGGTTTTCTTACAAAAGCAAAACATGTCAAGAGCAAAACCGGCGTGTTAACAATGAAAAATAATGTTGTAATCCAGTATCTTAACCTTGGTTTAGCAACCCAAAACCTTGAATTTCCCCAATACCTATACCACCCCGCCAAACAGATTATAAAAAACAGCGGCATTATCGGCAGAATAAATTGTTCTCCTTTGTACGGCAAAAGATAACACATTATTATATAAAATGTTACGGGGAAAAAGAGCAAAAAAGTCCTTTTCCACGATTTTATGTAACCTATCATTGCTAAAATTCCCCACGGAAATGGCATCATTAACGCCAAAATAGAAATGTACATATAAATCGTTTTTGCACCGTGAGTTGTAAGGCTGCCTTCAAAAACCGCCGAAAAATATTCTCTTATTATATAAAAAGGTGTTCCTAAACATATAGTGTTGACAATGCCTTCGTTGGCAAAAACCGAAATTGCTGCGCCTAATAGCAGCAATAGCGAACGGCGTTTTCCAGAGAGCAGTCCTACAACCACAACAAAACCCGCCACAAAGAAAAGTGCGTTTAAACAAAATGCTGACGAAA
>JAEEXW010000337.1 GCA_016287995.1 Bacteroidales bacterium | reverse complement strand
AAGAGAGAATAAAAAAATGTTTATGGAAGAGCCGTCGCGCAGCGGTAGTATTGAAGTGATAACGGGTTCGATGTTTTCGGGAAGGACGGAAGAATTAATCAGAAGACTTAAAAGGGCTAAAATTGCCGGTTTGGAGACAAAAATCTTTAAACCCGAAACAGATACGCGTTACTCTGTTGAAAACGTAGTTTCCCATGATAAAAATCTTATAACCTCGGTTGCCGTAAAAAAAGCCGCTGATATTTTGAGGCTTAGCACCTCGGCAGTTGTTATAGGTGTTGACGAAGCGCAGTTTTTTGACAACGAGATAATTTCAGTCTGTCGTCTTTTGGCAGATAGAGGTTCGAGGGTTATAATTGCGGGGCTTGACATGGACTATTTGGGGCGACCGTTTGGTCCTATGGGGTCGCTTATGGCGGTTGCTGACGAAGTTACGAAAGTTCATGCAATTTGTACTCGGTGTGGCTCGCTTGCGCAGTTTTCGCATCGTCTTACCACAGATCAAAGTCTCGTAAGTCTCGGAGAAAAAGATATTTATGAGCCTCTTTGCAGGGATTGTTTTACAAAGATAATGTTTTTAAGAGATGACGCCGGCACTTTTGATTAAAAAACTTTTTTTGCTACCTGTATATTTTTACCGGGCGGCAATATCGCCGTATCTGCCTGATTCATGCAGACATACTCCAACATGTTCTCAGTATTGCATCCAAGCAGTAACTATTCACGGAATTTTTGTAGGAAGTTTTTTAACACTTTTTCGGATTCTCCGCTGCAACCCCTTCGGAACTTCCGGAAAAGACGAAGTACCGAAAAAGGGCGAAGTAGGAGAGTATCTCAAAAGTTTTTTCCGCCGTAAAAATTAGATTTCGCTGTAACAATCTGCGCTTTCCATTGCAAGTGTTGCAACCATTTCCGCAAACGACATACTTTCTGCGATTTCAATTCTTTCAACGTTCATTACGGCTGAATCAATAGCATTATTCGTGTTCATAATAAATATAGATTTTAAGTTTCAATTTTATTAACTTTTTTCATCTATATAACACATAACTCTGCCTCAACCCTATGAAAAAATGCAATTTTTTTTAAGATTTTTTTTGTTAATTAAAACAAATCTGATATGAGTCTTGATTTGCATACCTTATCATTTCGCCGGTTTTCTTGTTTTTGATTGTAACTTCCCACCAGCCGGTGCAGACGTTATTTTTTTCACAGATAAATTTTACGATTCCGTCCTGAGTGTCTTTGCTGCTGACTGCAACCGAATTGCTACCCATAAGAGAGCGGCGCGTGCTCATATAATAGTACCATTTTACCTCAAAATTTACGGTTTCACCTTGACTAATTGCTGTCATATCGTTCATGGCAAAAGAACATTCTATGCTTACGCTGCCTTTGTTTTGTGTTTCGGGATAAATATTACGGGTGGTGTTTTTTCCTGCTTTCAGAGGTACGCCTTTTTGCGCGTCTTTCAGCGTTACGATGTCGCCGCCTTTACCGCCGTTGCGCCAAATAACCTGAGCGGGCGTTTGCGCAAATACTTCCGTAAAACACGTTAACACAAAAAAAATTAAAAATATCTTTTTCATAATCGTTAATGTCATTAAAAAAAATTAAAACCTTTCAAATTCATTGTCGTTAACTGAATCGTCTTTCAACTTGATTGTTGCACCCGTATTTGTTTTTATGGGTTCGCTCTGAGGTTTGTTGAAGTTGAAATTATTGAATCTTGGTTTTGCCTCAATCGCTTTTTGCTGTGGCTTTTGCGAAGGAGTTGTTGTTGTAGGTTTTGCTGCGGGTTTTTGAGCCGAGGGTTTCAGAGTTGCCGGTTTTGTTGCCGTCGTCGGTTTTGCTATCTGACGGGGTTGTGTTTGTGGTTTAATAACCGGTTTTGACTGAGGTTTCGGCTTTTCGGTTTCGGCTTTTTCGTCTGTCTTGAAAAACCTTACCGATTGTTTCAACTCGTCAGACTTGTCGGCAAGTTCGCGGCTTGTTGCGGCAAGTTCTTCGGCTGAGGCAGCGTAATGTTGTGTTACTTCGTTAAGTTGCTTTACAGCACCGTTTATCTGTTCTATGCCGGTGCTTTGTTGACTGCTTGCCTCGGAAATTTCTCTTACTAAATCAGCCGTTTTTTCGATGTCTGGGATAATGTTTTTCAAAAGCGTATCGGCATTTTCGCTAATTGCAACGCCTTCTTTTGAAACCTTGTCAATTTCAGAGGCTGCTACCGAACTTCTTTCTGCAAGTTTTCTGACCTCGGCGGCTACTACGGCAAAACCTTTGCCTTGTTCGCCTGCTCGTGCCGCTTCAACGGCTGCGTTAAGCGCGAGGATATTGGTCTGAAACGCTATTTCGTCAATAATGGAAATCTTGTTGGCAATCTCTTTCATGGCCGCCATACTTTGCTGACTTGCCTCACTTGATTGTTTTATGCTGTTAAGTGTTTTTTGAGCGATATGTTCAGTGGAGCGTGCATTGTCGGAGTTTTGGTTGATTCCTGCACTCATCTGTTGAATAGACGCAGAAACCTCCTGAGCCGAAGAGGCTTGTTTTCCTGCGCCGTCGCTCATAATTTCCGAAGTGTGTGCTATTTTGTCGCTGCTCTTGCTTATTTCGTCAGCATGACTGACAATCTTGTTGATGGAGTTTTTCATTTGACCGGCCAAGAGATTGATACTGCGTGCCATATCTCCAAACTCGTCATCGGTGTTGATGTCAACTTTTGCAGTTAAATCGCCGGTTGCTATTACGTTGATACCTTCAACCGTTTTTCTTGCTTTGCCGCCAAGAAGTCTGCTGAGGATTACTGTAAATAGTATACATAAAACGATAACGACTAAAACCATAATCACAAAAATATCGGCAGTGTCGTTTATGGAATGTTTTACCAAAACAAATGTATCGCTTGTATCCTTGGCTCTTTCGCGGCTTACTTGTCTTGAAAGTTCCATAATTTTACGACCGTTATCTGTAAGTTGACGGTTGATTTCTTTACTTTGTGCTAAAAGTGAGTAATATTCGTTTGCACCTTGTTCGTAGGCGTTGAAATGCGAACTACATTCGCGGAATCTGCGCGAATATGCTCCGTATGTTGGCGCAAATTTTGCAATTTCTTCAAAATTCTTGCGGACATCGCTAAAAACTTGTTGAATTTCGTTTCTGTCATTCATTTTGCCTTTTGCGGTCTCGGCTCTGCGTATGGTTTCGGAGCAGAGTTTTACTCTTTCGCCGACTATTTTTGAATTTTTGGTGCCGCAGTTGATGATGTCGCGGCGCAAATCTTCCAATAATGCATAGAGAAATTGTTTGTGTCCTTCGAGTTCGCCGTATATTTGTCCCATTTTTTGACGGAGAGCACCCATTTGCGCTCCGCCCGAAGTGTAAAGGTCGGCACACTTTTCTATTTCTTCAATTACTTTTTTATCGGCGGCTGAAAGTTCGGTTTTTTTGAGTTCCTCGGTTTTTTGTCTGAGAATCTTTAAGTTTTCGGCTGACTGTCTCATATCATTCTCTTCGTGAGAATAGGAATAACTGCGCGAATGAAATACCGTCATCAAAATGTGATGACTTACATCGTTCCAAAGTTCGCTCTGAGGCAAAGCAACGCGGGAGGTGTATTCTACGTTTTCGTCGGTTTCTTTAAATGATTTTATTATGATTGCGGCGGCGATAAGTACCACGATACCTATGCCCGTGAAAATCCATGCCATTTTACCGGCAATTTTCATATTTTTATAATCAAAAATGTTCAT
>JAEEXW010000336.1 GCA_016287995.1 Bacteroidales bacterium | reverse complement strand
GTTGAGCATAGCGTTATCTAACTGATAATACTGCGCGAAAGAGTACGCATTTTTTGCACGTTTTATCTCGTTGTATGTTTTTATCTCTTTGTTTATCATAATTTTAAGTCCTCCAAAACGTTAAATTCCATATTTTGAAACGGCAAATTGATTGCAGCAATATGGTAATAAGCGTTGTTTTTTTGTTTAACATAGTGGTAATCGCGCAGACAAGTTGTCGTAAAGAAAATGTTGTTTGGATTTTCTTTCGACAAATACGGAAAATATTCCCTCAAAAACGGTGAAATGTCATAAATATAATAACCGTTTTCTGTTCTTGTTTCCAGCACAAATTTATAAACTTGGAGCGTTGCAACGTGTTTTTGTTTTAGCCGTTGTTCATCGCCGTAGACGTGGCAATCGCCGCTGAGAAGTTGTATAAAAAGCGCGTTGTTGTTTGGATAATCGCTTAAAAACGAGAGAGTTTCTTCTTTTACAAGTATTTCTATTTTGTCGTTTTTCAGCAGTTGGATTATCTGCCGCGAGTTTTTTAAGAGTTGGGATCTCAGAGGATAATCCTCTTTGTTGACCCGCAAAATAAATGCTTTATCGTCGTAGACTTGTTGCAACTTTTCATCTTTGGCGATAAGGTCGAGGAGCGAATTTTCTTGATAAACTTTCGGCTGAAAATTCGTGGCAAGTCCGGGGTGCATTTTCAAAAGGTATTTAAAAGCAAAATCCGACGGGTTGGAGTGCGGTTGATAGTTGCGTTTTTTGTAAAGTTCCTTTTGAAGAAGGCAAGTGTAAGACTTGTTGGAGTTATAAACGTTTTTTACAAACGGACAACCCGTTTTGCAGAGATAAAGATATTCGCAAGTAGCACATTCAGAGTTGAAACCTATGTTTTCGTGGGCAAAAAAGATTTTGTTTTTTGCCGTCTCTAAAATTTCTTCAACGCTGTTTTCGTAAATATTGCCGTAAAAAAATTCTTTATGACCCTGACCGCGCACGCAAGAAAAGATATCGCCGTTTTTTTCCAAAAGGAAAAATTTCTCGCCGCAGTTGTCGCAGTTAGTGCAATATTCGGGGCTGAACTCGTTGAACCATGCCCCGTTAACGCCGGTATCTAAGTTTGTGCCGTCAAACTCCGAGTGCATTCTTTTGAAAAATTCCGTCTGTTCTTCTTGACTTAAAGCGTGCAAAATCCCGTTTGAATTGTAATCGAATCCAATCATACAATTGAAATCGTTCATATCCAAACAAGTGTTTTTGTCAAGGTATTTTATGTCGGAAATAATCTCGTCAATTCTCAAAAAATGCTCTTTGAAAATCGTTGCCGAAACTTTTTTCTTGTTAGGAATATTTCGTAAAAGTTCGATGTTTTTGAGTATTTTTTCGAGAGTTTGCTGTCCGCCTTTTGTAACGCGGAAATTTTTGTGCAGACAAAGCGGTAAATCCAAACTTCCGCTTATCGAAACCTTGAACTCTTTTATCGTGTCAATATGGCGGTCGATGGAAAAAAGATTTGTTTTTATATGCGGTCTGCCAACTTTGAAACCGTTATTAGAAAGAAGGTCGTAATTTTCTGAATAATAATCGTTTATAAATTTTATAACAGAATAAAATTCATCTTTTGTAAGCATTGAAACTTCGCCGCCGTGCAGAGAAATGTTGAAAGGCATAACAAAAGAAGCCTTGAATTTTTCTATTGCAAACTTCAAGGTTTCTTCCGCTGAAAATTGCCGCATTTTGTCTGTCGTATTTTCCTGCAAATAGCAATATTTGCAAGCCATATTGCACTCCAAAGTCGGCACATACAAAAGATGAATAAATTTCATAACTGTTTTTTAAAAATCAGCCGGGTATTCGCCCTTGTCGGTTAAGTCTTTGAACTTTTGAACAACGGCGGGACGGTCTTCCTTGTATGTAACGCCAAACCATTGTGCGTTGCTTGTTAAGACCTTTGTTTGAGCGACTTTGTTTTTTATCAGTTGGTCAACAACCCATGGAATAAGAAATTCCGCTTTTGGTTTGTTGATGTTTTCATGCAAAAACTCCTTGAAATAGTCTTCCAAATATTTGAAGAAACTCGGAGTAAAGCCCCAGAAGTTCATCGAAACGGGAGTGTTTTCTGCGATTTCGGTTTTTTGGTCGTCTTCGATAAAAACTATTTTGCCGTTTTCGCGGATAATTTTTGTTCTTTCAACAACGGTTGTAAGGTTGCCGGAGGAGTCTGTGTTGCATATTCCTCGTGATACAGAGCCGTATTCAGAAAGAGTGTTTTTTACCGGATAACCGACCATACAATATTGATTATTAGTGTCTTTGGAAAGCGTTTTGAAATAATCCGCTATTGTCTGGTAAGCCTCTTTGCCGTAGAAATCGTCTGCATTGATAACTGCGAAAGGTTCGGTAACGTTTTTCCTTGCCGCCAAAACTGCATGAGCCGTTCCCCACGGTTTTTCGCGTTCTGCGGGAAGTGTAAAGCCTGACGGCAAATCGTCCTTGTCTTGAAAACAATACTCGCAAGGTATTGATTTGCTGACTTTTGAAATAATAACTTCTTTAAAATCTTTTTCGATGTCGCGTCTGATTACGAAAACAACTTTGCCGAATCCTGCACGTGCCGCATCAAAACACGAATATTGCAAGATTGCTTGTCCCGAAGGACCGAGTTTGTCAATTTGTTTGAGTCCGCCATAACGGCTACCCATACCTGCTGCTAATACTACAAGTGTCGGTTTCATTTTTTTTTAATTAATTTTAAGGTAGAATCCTATTGCAAAATTAATACATATAGATAATTTTGCAAAAAAAAAATTGATAAAAAATGAGACAACCAGTATTTTTTTTAGTTTTTACGCTTTTGTTACTGATTTCGGTTGGGACATACCTTTATTTTAGAGTACGACCTTTACTACCCGAAGAGCAAACTTGGAAAGGCGTTTTGGGAAAAATTTTATACGTTTTGGTATACGTGAGTTTTTTGATAGGTTTTTTTCTACAAATGAAAGGTTTTCAGGCTTTGAGTTTTCCGTTTACGTATATTGGTTCGTGGGTTTTGGCAGCGATATTTTATTTGCTGATAATCTTTTTGACGGTTGATGTCATAAGGCTTATTAATGTCTTAACTTTCAAAGCGGACTTCTTGACTTTCAAGTATATACGCGGAGATTACAATGGGAGGCTTTTTTCGCTTGGCGTTTGTGGGTTAACGGCTTTGATTTTAGTAGCGGGATATTTTAATGCGAAATTTCCTGTTACGAAGTATTTAACATATAAAACTGAGAAAGACATTTCGCAAAATTTTAAGTTTGTTTTGGTTTCGGACGTTCATCTCGGAATGATTAATTGTGATAGGTTTTGTGAAGGTTTGAAAGACAGAATCAACGCTGAAAATCCTGATTTTGTGGTAATTGCGGGCGACTTTTTTGACGGCGATCCGTATCCTGTCATTAATTCAAGAGTCGGAGAAATTTTGAAAGAGATAAAAACCGGCTGCGGAATTTATGCAGTTAACGGTAATCACGAGTGGATAGGCAATGCGCAACTTGCCGACGAATTTCTTGAAAAACACGGGGTTACTGTTTTGAGGGATTCTGTTGCGAAGTTGCCTTTTAACTGTTATATTGTCGGTAGGGAAGACCGTTCGGCGAAAGTCCGTCAGAAACTTAGCAGAAAAAGTCTTGATACATTAATGCAATCAGTTGACGCAAATGCTTTTTCAGTTGTTCTTGACCATCAGCCGCCCCGATTTTCAGATGAGGAAGAATTG
>JAEEXW010000335.1 GCA_016287995.1 Bacteroidales bacterium | reverse complement strand
CTATGAAATCTTTTTGTCCGAAAGACGGCAAAAACGAAAAAAATAATAGGAATGTAAAAAAAATATTTTTCATAACCTTTTTTTCTTTAATTTTGCGAATATACCTTAAACCTGATTTTATGTTACGCAACTTATTTATTTTCATATTATTGTGTTTAGTTAACACTCTTTTTGCTCAGGAAAAGTCTGAGATTTTTATGGCGGATTTTTCGCCTGAGTGCAGAAATGTTTTTTCCTCAGGTGAAAAAAAATCCGGACGTTTGTATCTCGGCAGCGGCAATTCTTACAACATTGCAACAATTTTTAAGCCATTAAACTGTAAAAAATATAAAATCTCTGCTGACATACGTTTTGAAAACGGTCTTCAAACGCGGTGTTATGGGCTTATTTTTGAGTCTTCGGGGGTTGAAAATTCCAACGTTTTTTTGGTTAGTGCCTCAGGATATTTTATGACGGGTTGTTTTGACGGCGGAAGGTTTACGGAAATTTCGTCTTGGCAAGAAACGGAGTATTTCAGAAAGGGTTTTGACAATCGTTTGGAGATTGTCCGCGATAATAGTTTAACATATTTTTATATTAACGAGCATCTTGTTTTCAGTACGTCAAGGATTCAGAATTTTGGTTTTCAGCACGGTTACATTGCAAAAGAAGGGGCGGAGGTTTCGTCGGATTTTTTCCGTATCGAAACCGAAAAGGAAAAGTACGTTTTTGACTCACCGAAAAAAATGCTTTCCTCCGTTAACTCCAAATATCCCGAAATTGCGCCTTTGGAGAGTGATGACGGCAAGGTTTTGTATTTTTCGCGCATTGACGCTCCCGAAAATTACGGCAAAGACGACGACTGCGATATTTGGTTTGCGCAAAAAGAACGTGGCGTTTTTTTTTCACCTGTTCATTTCCCGTATAAGGTTAATAGTCCGTTAGTTAACGCTGTTATCAAAACGGCCGATTATAATCATACGCTTTATATAGAAGGTCTTTATGACGAAAACGGAAATCAGACCTCTTCCAACGGAATTTCCATCACGAAAAAAATGTCCGACCAATATTGGACAAAACCAGAGCCTGTTGAAATCGCTAATTTTTACAATAGAAACCGTCATGGAACGTATTCTTTCAGTCCTGATTTGCAGGTTTTGATTTTGTCAGTTGAGAGGGACGGTGGTTTCGGCGGTCTGGATTTGTACATAAGTTTTCTTCTTCCTGACGGCAGTTATTCCGAGCCCAAAAATCTCGGCAAACCTCTCAATACGGAACTTGACGACGGTACGCCATTTTTTTCGCCTGACGGTAAAATGCTGTATTTCAGTAGTTACGGTCATAAAGGATTTGGCAGTTCCGATATTTTTGTTTCAAAACGCCTCTCAGACGATTTTTTGCAGTGGAGCGAACCCGACAATCTCGGCTCTATGGTCAACTCTAAAAATTGGGAAGCGTATTTCAGTATTTCATCGGATTTTAAGACGGCATATTTTGTTTCAAACGATAATGCCGATTTTGACGAAAATATTTATTCGATACTTTTGCCGGAGGTTCTTGAACCGAGGAAAGATGTTTTTGTTACTTTGAGGGTTGTTGACAAGGTTTCAAAAGAGACAGTAAATGCGGTTGTTAGTTTAAGGTCGGCAGATCAGACGGAGAAAATTCAGCATAAAAGGGGTACGTATGTTATTAATACGGGCGGTTTGGAGTGTACTATTGACATTTCTTGTCAAAATTATAAAAGCGTTTCTGTGGCTTTTGAAAGGGGTATATCCTCAGACAGTACTTTGACGGTGGAACTTCTTCCCGTGAGATACTCGCTGAAAACAATTTCGTTTTATTTTCAGGCGGCGTTTTTGCCGTTTGACAAGTATCCGGAATTGGACAAACTTGCTGATTTTCTCCATGAAAATCAGGACTTTACGGTTTTGCTATGTGGACACACCGAAAGAGGCGACACGGAGTTTTCCCGAAAACTTGCCCTAAGCCGTGCACATTCTGTCAAAAAATACCTTGTTGATATGGGTGTAGAACCTAAACGCATTCGTTGCAAGGGGTTTTCTGGCACGCAACCCTTAACTTATGGACTGTCGGAGTCTGAGCGTGCCCTTAACCGCCGTGTTGAAGTTTATCTTACCGCGCCTTAATATTCGGTTTTGTTTTCGGTTTTGAGCCAGATGTCAAAAACCTTTCTGCCTTCTTCTTGCAAAAAGTTGAGGGCTGGGATTTTGCGCTTTGTCTTTTCCGTGTCCAACTCCTTGTAAATGAAGTCGTCGTCAAAACCGCCGTAAGCCGCGTCGTCTTTGGTTGCCGCGTAATATATTTTGTCGATGTGCGCCCAGTAAATTGCGCTCAGACACATCGGACAAGGCTCTGTCGAGGAGTAGATTTCGCAGCCTTCAAGAATGAAAGTGCCGAGTTTTTTGCATGCCTGACGTATGCAGTTGACCTCAGCATGAGCCGTCGGGTCAAGGTCTTTTGTAACCGAGTTTGAGGTTTCGGCAATTATTTCGCCGTCTTTTACGATAACCGCGCCGAAAGGTCCTCCGCCGGTTTTTATGCTTTGTTTTGCAAGGTCTATTGCCCGTCTTAAAAATTTTTCGTTCATATTTTTCTTGATTATAGATTGCAAATATACGAAAAAATTTTTTATTTTTGCGGTAAAATAAAAATTATGCTACAAAAATTTTTAAGATTTATTTCTCAAAACCGTCTTTTTGACAAGGACAATGACAAAATTCTGCTTGCCGTAAGCGGCGGAACGGATTCTGTTGTGATGTGCGATTTGGCTTTTCATGCGGGAATTAATTTTGCTGTCTGTCATATAAATTTTAATCTTAGAGGCGAGGATTCTCTTGAAGACGAGGAGTTTGTAAGAAATTTAGCCTTAAAATACGGCGTTAAATGTTTTGTTAAAAGTTTTGACACTTTGTCTTACGCCGAAAAGACAAGGCAGTCCGTTGAAATGGCGGCGCGGGAACTCCGTTACTCGGAATTTGAGCGGATTATGGACGCTGAGGGCTTTCAGTTTACTGCCGTTGCGCACCAAAAAGACGATGCTGTTGAGACTTTTTTCCTTAACCTTTTGCGCGGCTCGTCAATCCGCGGACTGACGGGAATAAAATTCAAAAACAACCGGATTATCCGTCCGCTTTTGTGTTTTTCGCGGTGTGAAATTTTGCAGTATATCGAGGATAACCGTCTGAGTTTCAGGCTTGACAAAACCAATCTTGAAACAGAGTTTTCGCGCAACAAAATCCGTAACGAAATTATTCCGCTTTTTGAGGAAATCAATCCGTCGTTTAAAGATAATGCCGCTTTGAGCCTGAAATTTCTTTCGGGCGTAAAGACGATTTACGAAGATGTCATGAAAAAAAAGAAGCGTGAAATTTTCTCCGACAATGTTATAAAAATTTCCGACATTTTGGATTTTATAGAGCCTGAGACTTTGTTGTTTGAAATTATTGCGGATTTTGGTTTCAACAGGGTTCAGGTTGCGGAAATTTTCAGGACGTTTTTTTCAAAGACGAGCGGAAAGTTTTTTTACAGTCCTACGCATAAAATTTTAAAAGACAGAAACTCTTTGATTATTAGCGAAATAAACGAGCCTGCGGCAATCTTTACTGAAATTACGAAAGAAGATATTAATAGCGGCGTCAAAGTTTTTGACAAAGGAGTCTTGAAATTTTCGGTTATCACGAAAAACGAATTTTCGCCTGAGCGTGATAATAAAACAGCATAGTTTAGTTTGGACAAACTTGTTTTTCCGTTGGAAATTTCGCCTT
>JAEEXW010000334.1 GCA_016287995.1 Bacteroidales bacterium | reverse complement strand
TAACCTTCTAACGTCAGACGGGGTCTTTATATTATGTTTTTTTTGTTAATATTCTTCAAAAAATCGGCGATAACGCTGTAATCTTTCATATTTTTTACGTTGTAGCCGCCGCACTCAGGACACCTTATAAGAGAGGTGTGCAGAGTCTCAAAAAAATGCTTTTCAAAAACCGCTTTGCAGTCAAAGCATTTGAATTTTACTTTTTCTTCCAACATAATTTTTTCTCAGTTTTTAATTTCCAATACTTTTACCATTGTCGGCTTTTCGTCCCTGATGCCTTCGTTGTTTTTTTGGAAAGTTTTTTGGACGAAAAGATGTATTTTTTTCTGGGTTTTCCACAGTTCGATGTCAAGACACGGCTCCCAAGCCTCAAAACTCTCTTCCGTCAGGTTCTCATAACGGAAAGGTTTTATGCCTTTTTTGGTTAACTGTGCGTAATAAACTCCGATTTTTGAGCCCTGCTCCTTGTCGCGGCAAAAAAAGTAAATTTTTTTGCCGTCGGTGATAAGTCTCGGTCTTGAAATCGGAATCGACAAAGTTCCTATTCCTGACAACTGAAAATCCGTTTTTCTTTGTCCGACGGTTATGTCCTGAAACTCTTTGCCGTCGTAATAGATTAAATGATAGTTGGTTATGCTGTCTTCGCCTCTGTAATACGTCGCAATGTAAGGGCGTCCTAATTTGTCCGCTGTCATGGAAGTCTGGTTGATGAGGTTTGTGTTTACAGGAATCGCTTTTACGGGTTTCAACTGTTTGCGCAAAAAAACGGGGCGTATTGTGTCGCCTTCTGCACTCTGCCAGGTTTTGCCGTAATCCGCTGATTTTGCGTAATATATGCCGTGGTTGGTGTTTGTGTCGTAACTTATCTCGCGCCAGAGCCACGAAAGGTGTATAACATCGTCTTCCGAAACCGTAATCTGCCAGTATGCGCGGAGCATAACGTTGTTTTCAAACAGGTTTTTTGCAACCATGCGCCATGTTTTTTCTTTGGTGTCGTAATAGTTGACAGCCGAGGAGTTGCCGGCGGAGCGGCAGACAAAAAGCAAATCGCCGTTTGAAAAATTATAAAACTCAGGATACGTAACATCGTATTCTTTTGCCTCCGGGTTTGTTAGCATGCGCTTGATTTCCTGCATTTTAAGACTGTAAGGCGCAACTGATTTATAGTATCTCAGCGGTGAATTATGCTGGTCGAAAGACAAATGCAAAAAACCGTCCCCGTCAACGGCTATGCTGATGACGTTGTGCGCATCGTGAGGTCTTGTCATTTTCAGCGGCGTTTTTTCCAAAATGAATTTTT
Organism: Bacteroidales bacterium; assembly: GCA_016287995.1. Lineage (GTDB taxonomy): Bacteria > Bacteroidota > Bacteroidia > Bacteroidales > UBA3824 > UBA3824. The sequence continues at coordinate 2,484 of JAEEXW010000334.1, read as the reverse complement.
CTGTGGAAAAGCCTTTCGGATTGATTTTCCGCTTGCCTAAAATTATGTGTCCCGAATTGTCGTAATACGCTATAAACTGTGTGTCGCGGAAGGTTGTAAGCGCGTTTTGACGGAAAATCGCCGTGTTGACAGAGGTTTTGGAATAACCCATGCCCGCCTCCGTAACAAAAGTTTCCATCTGAGCCTCAACATTCAGACTCAGAAAAACCAAAAACGTCAGAAGTATTTCAGGCACAAATCTCATTTTATTTTATGATGGTAAAAATTCCGTAAGGACGCGCCTGGTCTGTGTCTTCGCCGTTCAAGAGCCATTTGTCGTCGGAGTCAAGAGAGCCGGTAATCTTGCGGTAAAAATGTATAACGTCCTTTGAACCGTCTTTCCAAGTGATTGTAAAGTCGTCGTCATATTCGGCATAGCCTTCCAACTCGCCGAAATATATGTAGTATTTGCCGGTTTTAAGATCCTGCATTAATACAAGTCCGTGAAAGGTCGCCGCATAGTCTTTGTTTAAGAGAATACGGTAGGTCTTGTCCTTGTATGAAAGTGTCAGGTCGTGTCCGACAAAATCTGCCGAGGTGTTGTCCAAGAGGTCTTTTCCGTCTTTGTCCTGAACGTAAATGTTCATTTCTATCGGATACCAGTCAGAAATTATGTACTCGTTTTTCGGGTCGTCTTTTTCGTGGCAGGCAAAAAAAGACAACGAAACAAGAAACAGCAGTATGTATTTTAATTGTTTTTTCATGTTTTTAAAATTTTAAGCCCAACAAAATCTGATCGTCCAACTGCGGCGCGGGATTCTCCGGGTTAGAAGCGGCTCTCCAACCGTCGATGGACTGTTCAAGTACCTCTTTCTGCGATTTAAAAGGCAGCGAGGAAATCTTCACAAGAAGTTCTTTCAACTGTTTTGTGCCGAATTTGCTTACGCCCGTTTCGCCGCCGAACTGGTCTGCAATACCGTCAGAGGACATATAAACCGTGTCGCCGTCCTCTATCTGTATGATGTGGTTTGTAAAAAGTCCCGTCTTTCTGATATGGAAACCTACCGGCATGCGGTCGGCTTTGTATTCTATGAGTTCGCCGTTTTTGATGTACCACAGCGGACGGTTTGCGCCGGCGTATTGAAGTTCGTTTTTGCTGCGGTTGATAATGCAGAGAGCCATGTCCATACCGTCCTGAGTCTCTCTTTGAGGACCGCTCTGACGAAGTGCTGCAATGATTTTGTCTCTTAATTCGTTGAGGATTCCGGCGGCGGTGATGGTTTCGCTTTCGATGTTTTTTTGTGCCGCAATGTCGTTAAGGGTGGAGACTCCGAGCATACTCATAAATGCACCCGGAACACCGTGTCCTGTGCAATCGGCTGCTGTAACGAGTTTATATTCACCGGTTTGGGTTGCCCAATAGAAGTCGCCGGAAACGATGTTGAGCGGTCGCCAAAAAATCATACATTCGCCAAAAATCTTGTTCATCATCTCCTCTGAGGGGACAGCGGCTGTCTGTATTCTCTGAGCGTAACGGATACTTGCCGTTATTCGCGAGTTAGCCTCCGAAAGTTGGCTTCTCTGCGACTCAATTTCGTCTCTTTGAGCCATAATTTCGTCCCTTTGCGACATAATTTTCTGGTTTTGTTGTTTCAACTCGTTGTTTTTCTGAGATATTTCGGCTTTTTGTTTTGCCAAAAGTTCGTTGTTTTTGCGCTTTTTATGGAGACCTTTCCAAATGATAAAAGCCAACAAACCTGCCAAAATTATACAAACAGCAAAAAAGCATGTAATCATTCTCTGACGCTTTGTCGCCTCTTCCTGAATCATTTTCTGCTCTTGCTCAGCTTCTTCCCTCTGACGGATTAACTCGCCGTATTCTGCCTCGGCTGAGGCTTTGGTAGATTTTACGGCAAATTCTCGGTTGTAAGTGGATTCTTCTACGTCGCGGAATTTTTCGGAATATTTAACTGCTTCTTTGTAGTTGCCGGTCGTTTTTAAGACCCAAATCATTGAGCGGTAGAGAAATGCGCGGTAACGATTGTATTTTACGGGGTCTTCATCAAAACGTTTTTCCAACTCCGAGAGCCTGTCTTTTGCCTCTTTTGAATTACCTTCTATGCTTTTGAAGTTTGCGTTGCAAATCTCCAAGATGACGGGTATTTTGCCGCCGCTTAGTTTTTCAGCCTCGGCGTAAAAATATTTTGCCGAGTCAAGCAGTTTTTGGCGTTCTTTGCCTTGGGAGAGTGAGGCGTAATTGGTGTAAATCAGCATCAACTGTTCCATGCAGTTTGCGATGCAGAGGTTTGTGGTGTCGGTTTTCAGGGCAAGTTTGTGCGCCGTCTTTACCTTGTTCAAGCCCGAAAGTAAAAGTTCCAACGAGTCTAAGTCCAAAAACTGGTTGTAATCCGATTTTCCCGTCTGAAAAAAGTCAAGGCTGAGGGCGTATTTGTCTTTTGCGGCAGAGTCCAACTTGAAAGCATACGAATAGTACGAGTCCACCGT
>JAEEXW010000333.1 GCA_016287995.1 Bacteroidales bacterium | reverse complement strand
CGCACAAACAATTACCTCACCTGACAAAAAGTTGCAGGTGAAACTTTTTGAAAATTCAGGAACTATCTCGTATGCCGTCAGTTACAACGGAAAAGAGTTTTTAAAAAGTTCCCCACTCGGTATGATTACCGATGTCGGCGATTTTTCTAAAAACCTAAAAGCAGAAAGTTTTAAAACCGACACTGTTGCTTTTGACTACTCGCTGAAAGTCTTGAAAAAGAGCCATATAACAGGCAAAGCAACACGCGGCGTTTGGACAATCAGTCATAAAGGCCAGAAAATTTTTGACATAATTTTCATGGTCGAGAACAACGACATCGCTTTTAAATACAAATTTTACCGCTACAAGGTAAACGAAAAAGACGAGTATCCGCGTCATTGCGCTGTTATTCAAGACGATAAAACCTCTTTCAATTTTCCTGATGGAACAAAAACGTTCCTATCAGCACAGATGAAAGGCGGCTCAGGGTGGGCGCGGACGGCTCCAAGTTACGAGTTGCCGTATTTTGCCGACCGTCCTTCCGGCGACAACGCTAATGGCGCAGGTTTTATTTTCCCGTGTCTTTTCAAAACGCCTGACGGTTGGGTTTTAGTTTCTGAAACCGGCGTTTCGTCAGCGTATTGCGGCTCGCATTTAACGTGCGAAAAACCGTCAAGTTACAAAATTGCAAACCCTTTGGACTCGGATTATAATTTTAACGGAACGTCTGCTCCGGGTATTCCGCTTCCGGGCGAAACACCTTGGCGCACAATCACTTTGGGCGAAAATCTCGCACCAGTTGCCGAAACTACGATTCCGTGGGATTTTGTTGAGCCGCTTTATTCTCCGTCAAAAAACTACACTTACGGTGCCGGTACGTGGAGTTGGATTATCGGTTTTGACGAAAGTGTTAATTACGAAACCCAAAAAGAATACATTGATTTTACAGCAAAAATGGGTTATGTTTCTGTTTTGGTTGATAACTGGTGGGATACTCAAATCGGCAGAGATTCAATCGAAATACTCTCGAAATACGCTCAAAGTAAAGGAGTTAGTCTTTTTCTTTGGTACAATTCTAACGGCTATTGGAACGACGCTCCACAAGGTCCGCGCAACATTATGAACAACCTCATCAACCGCCGCAAAGAAATGGCATGGATGCAAAAAAACGGTATACGCGGTATCAAAGTTGACTTTTTCGGCTCTGACAAACAACAGACAATGCAACTATACGAAGACATTTTGGCTGACGCAAACGATTTTGGTTTGGAAGTGATTTTTCACGGGGCAACCCTGCCAAGAGGGTGGGAAAAAATGTACCCGAATTTTATCGGTTCGGAAGCAGTTTTGGCAAGTGAAAATTTACATTTTTCAGACGATTTTTGCAAACAAGAAAGTTACAACGCAACCCTTCACCCGATAATCAGAAACACCGTTGCATCAATGGATTACGGCGGGGTTACGTTCAATGATTATTTCAATACTGCCAACGATACTACGATTTGGGGCGGACACAGGGTAACGAGCGATATTTTTCAAATGGGCGTTGCTGTTTTGTTTCAATGTCCGCTCAACCATCTTGCTCTCTATCCGAGAGTTACAAAAGATAGTGAACCTTGGAAAATTGACTTTTTGAAAAAAGTGCCGACGCTTTGGGACGACATCAAGTTTATTGACGGTTATCCGGGGAAATTTTTAATTCTTGCCCGCAAACATGCTGACACTTGGTATGTTGTAGCAATCAACGCTGAAAATCAGCCTCTGAAAAAGACAATTGATTTGTCCTTTATTTCATCAGATTTAACACTTTATGCTGACGATTTGAAAGGCGGCGAAAGTATGAAACCAATAAAAATTTCAAAAGACAAAACCTATCAAATCAACGTTCCGAAAAACGGCGCGGCAATTTTCGTAGGAAAAGAATAAAAAGTAAATGTCAAGGCTTGTTTTGATAATATCGTTTCTGTTAATCTCCGTGGTGTCTTTTTCACAGGACACGACGGAGGTTGATTCGTTACGCTATATTGAAGCGGAAGATTTTGTCAACAAGGCCATTGATTTTTCGATGGAAGACGAATTTGACAGCACCGTTTCTTATCTTTACAAAGCCTTGGAAATTTACGAAAAACTCGGCAACACCAAACGCACCGTCCTGATGCTGACCAATATAGGTCTGATGTATTCCAATTACGACCAGTTGCAGCAGGGTTTTGAGCATTATGAAAAAGCCCTGAAAATAGCCGTCGCAACCCGCGACAGTTCCAATCTTGCATGGCTGAACCATTTGCTCGGACTTGCAAACATGAACCTCAACGCTTTTGACCTCGCGGCGGGTTATCTCGAAAAGTCAAAGGAAATGTATGCTGCCATAGGCGATACCGTAAACTACAAACTCTTAGAGGCGATTATTGCCAAAAACGACTTCGATATGGCCAAACCCAAAGGCCTTGTCGAAATGACAAAAGCAAACAACAATCAAGAAATCACCATCAAAAATGTTGACGTTCAAGATTTTATGGTTATTGACTTTTTGAGTTTGAGTTTCGGAACAATAGCCGATTTTTATTATGTCTTTTCGCGGCTCCAAAACGACAGTCTAAAAACATACTATCAAAAAACCATGCAGGAAATTTATGACGAATGTACACAATACGACGATTATATGGAGCAATATTCGTCCCGTCAAAAAATTTCAAAAGCATACGTTCTGATGGCACAAGGCAGCTTGCAACAAGCAGAAAAACTTTTAAGACAAGTTGACGAAAGAGATACACCAGAATTTTACGGTGCGATAGAAGAATATTGCAAACTTTCAGGCGATTATGCCGGAGTTTTAAAATACAACGAACTGAGGGACAAATGCGAAAAAACCGTTTTTAGTTCGGAATTTTCTGTCAAATACGAACGAAATTTGACTCAAAAAGAATACGAAGAAAAAATATCTTCCAAGGAAAACAATTTGCGCAAACTGAAAATCAATTACAAAGAGCAGCAGCAAAGAGCAGAAGTCAGAAAGAATTTTTTCACGGCGTTTTTGATTTTTATCGCTTTGATAATCGGCATTATGACCGTTATGGGCATACACCAAATAAAGGTTTCAAACGACATGAGCCGCACCAATGAGGAAATCATAAAATTCAACAACGATCTAAAAATCAAGAATCAGGACATTCTCGCCCAAAAAATCTCGCTTTCCAACCTCAAAGAGCAAATTGAGATTAATAGTTACGATTTGAAAAGGCTCAACAAATACCTTTTGAACTCGATTCTCATGGCGCAGGACATTCAGAAAGCCATCATACCCGATGAAAAATTTATGAACGCGTTTTTCGGCGAATGTTTCGTCTATTGGAAACCCAAAAACGTAGTTTCAGGTGATTTTTATTGGGTTACAGAGCGTTCTAACAAGAAATACTTAATAACAGCGGATTGTACGGGACACGGCGTTCCGGGTGCGCTATTGAGCATTCTCGGCATTTCGATTTTGAGCGACATTGCCCCGTATTTTCCTGCGCACAATGCCGGTGAAATTCTCGATGCCTTCAAAAAACGCTTTGTTCAAGCCCTTACACAAGGTAGCGGCGATTTGGACGAAAGCATCGATTTGTCGCTGTTAATCTTTGAAAAAGGCACAACCATACTTCAATACGCAGGGGCAAAACGTCCGCTCTACATAGTCAGAAACCATAACTTGCAAAAATATACACCCGATTTACTAAGCATAGGTCGCAATATAGGCAGAGAAAAAAACAAATTTACCAATCATGAAATAGAGATAAAAAAAGGCGATATGATTTATACTTTTTCGGACGGGATAACAG
>JAEEXW010000332.1 GCA_016287995.1 Bacteroidales bacterium | reverse complement strand
AGAAAAATGCACCCCTGATCTTTATATATACTGTGTCGTTGTCGTTAAGGTCAAGACTGCGGATTATGTCTTAGTTATGAAGTGTGGCACGCTTTACAATAGTACCTCCCAAATGCGCCGGTTCAAGGTTTGCGACAGGCGTTATGATTCCCGTCCGTCCTACCTGATAATCAATGGACAAAAGTTTTACAGCCGCCTCTTCTGCCTTGAATTTGTACGCGATTGCCCAACGCGGAGTTTTTGCAGTGTAACCAAGCGTATCTCTCAGCGAAATTTTATCAACCTTTATAACAATACCGTCAATATCATAAGGAAGATTGTAACGCTCTTTGTCCCAATAATTTATAAATGCAATAATTTCGTCAATATTTTTGGCTTTAACTGTATTTTCTGAAACCTTAAACCCCCAAGACCGTGCAATTTTCATATTTTCAAAATGCGAATCGGTCGGCAGATTGTCCATCAAAAGATAATAAAGATAACAGTCGAGACCGCGTTTTGCGGCAACGGCAGAATTTTGCGTTTTTAACGCTCCTGCGGCAGCATTTCGACAGTTTGCTAAAAGGGGCTCACCGATTTCTGTACGCTCCTGATTGAGTTTTTCAAACGAAGAATGTGGCATAAGAATTTCACCGCGAATTTCAAATTCTTTCGGAAAACCTTCGCCGTAAAGTTTCAGCGGAACACTTTTTATCGTTCTGACATTATTTGTAACGTCATCACCTTTTTGTCCGTCGCCACGTGTTAATGCCCTAATTAATAAGCCGTTTTCGTAAGTTAACGAAATGCTCGTACCGTCAAATTTAAGTTCGCAAGCATATTCAAATTCTTCTCCTTCGGGCAAGAGTTTGCGGATTCTTGCATCAAAATCCCTAATTTCGCCTTCACTATAAGTGTTAGCAAGCGAAAGCATTGAATATTTATGTTTTACCTGCTTAAATTCCTGATTTTCATCGCTTCCGACACGCTGCGTGGGTGAATTTGAGTCAAAAAATTCCGGATTTTCTTTTTCAAGTTTTTCCAATTCTTTCAACTTTATGTCAAATTCATAATCGGAAATTTTCGGTGAATTTTTTACATAATAATCATAATTACAGCGGTTTAAAAAATCGCGCAATTCATTTATCTGATTTTCAATCGTTTTTTTGTCCATTGTTTCCTTAAAATTACATTGCAAATGTAACCTTTTTTTTCGTTTTCAAAAAATTTTTCCTATCTTTGCCGCTAAAAAGAATTTAAAAAATATCATATAAATGAAAGTTTCATATAACTGGTTAAAAAATTACTTGAATTGCACCCTCGACCCGGAGGCAGTATCAAAAATCCTCACAAGCACGGGTCTCGAAGTGGAAAATTCAGAAAATTTTGAATCAATAAAAGGCGGTCTCAAAGGCCTTGTCGTCGGCGAAGTCTTAACTTGTGAGCCGCACCCAAACAGCGATCACATGCACGTTACTACCGTTAATGTCGGTGGTGAAAGACCTTTAAACATCGTTTGCGGCGCACCTAATGTCGCTAAGGGTCAGAAAGTTATCGTTGCAACTATCGGAACCGTTCTTTATGACGGCGACAAAAGTTTCACAATTAAAAAGTCAAAACTCCGCGGAATTGAGTCTGAGGGAATGATTTGCGCCGAAGACGAAATCGGAGTCGGTACTTCTCACGATGGCATCATCGTTTTGCCGGAAGAAACCAAAGTTGGAACTCCCGCAGCACAAATTTTTAATGTAGAAAACGACACCGTTTACGAAATCGGAATCACCCCGAACAGAATCGACGGAGCATGTCATATCGGCTGTGCAAGAGATATTTACGCATTTTTAAAGACTTCCGGCGCAGTGCCGGGAATTCAACTCGTTTTGCCCGATACCTCAAATTTCAAAGTTGATAATTTAAGCCGCACAATCCCCGTTGAAGTAGTTTCTTCGGAGCGTTGCACAAGATATTCAGGCGTTACAATTTCTAACATAACTATCAAAGAATCACCGTCTTGGCTCAAAAAAAGCATTGAAGCAATCGGTCTTCGCAGCATAAATAATGTTGTCGATGTTACAAACTTCATTCTTTTTGAATACGGTCAGCCGCTGCACTCTTTCGATGCCGACAAAATCAAAGGCAACAAAGTGATTGTCAAAACCTTAGAAGAAGGAACTTCATTTGTTACTTTGGACGAACAAGAAAGAAAACTTTCAAGCGAAGATTTGATGATTTGCAACACCGAAGAGCCGATGTGTATCGGCGGCGTGTTCGGCGGTTTGGAAAGCGGAATTTCTGAAAATACCAAAAACGTATTCTTGGAAAGCGCATGTTTTAATCCTGTAAGTATCAGAAAATCAGCAAAAAGACACAATCTTCACACTGACGCAGCATTCCATTTTGAACGCGGTACAGACCCCGAAATGACGGTTGAAGTTTTGAAACGTGCTGCACTTTTAATAAAAGAAGTTGCTGGCGGCGAAATTTCGTCTGAAATAATCGATATTTATCCCCAAAAAGCCGAAAAAGCCGTTATCAAGTTGGAATTCAGTTATTTGGACAGAATCATCGGCAAAAAAATTGAAGTGTCAAAAGTTAAAGAGATTTTAACCGCCTTGGATTTTGAAATCACTGAGGAAACATCTGATTATTTGGTAGTTAAAGCCCCGACATACAGAGTTGACGTTAAGGAAAACTGCGACGTTGCAGAAGAAATTCTCAGAATTTACGGTTATGACAACGTTGAAATTCCTTTGGAAGTTCACTCGGTTTTGTCTTACGCAAACAAACCCGATAAAGAAAAAATCGTTAACAAAATCTCTGATTATCTGTCAGATACGGGATTTTGCGAGGCAATGTGCAACTCTTTGACACAAAGTGCGTATTATGACGGTTTGGAAAGTTTCAAGCCTGAAAATCTCGTTATGGTGAAAAACCCGCTGTCAGCACAGATGAATGCAATGCGTATGACATTGGTTTTCGGTGCGTTAGAGTCGGTTGCTTTCAACATTAATCAAAAAAATGAATCAATTAAACTTTACGAATTTGGAAACGTTTGGTCGTTGGGCTTGAAAAAAAGCGACAACAAAGGTCGTCTTGCCGATTACGCTGACGAAAATCATTTAATGATAACGTTAAGCGGTAATTTTCAGCCTGTTAACTGGTCAACATTAGAGATAAAATCTAACTTCTTTGTTCTCAAAACCACTGTTAATAATGTCCTCGAAAGAATCGGTTACAACGCTGAAAACCTTCAAAAACGCGAAACCGAAATGAGCGATATTTTCTCTTACGGCATGACTTATTGCATGGGAAAAGAAAAACTCGTGGAGTTCGGCTCAATCAGCAGAAAATTGTTAAAGAAATTTGATATTGACCAAGACGTTTTTTACGCTGAATTTAACTGGTCAAACGTTTTGAGATTCTTGCCAAAAGAGACAAAATACAAAGCGGTTTCAAAATATCCGGAGGTTAAAAGAGATTTTGCGCTGCTTTTGGACAAGAAGGTTAAGTTTGAGGAAATCAAACAGTTAGCAAAGAAAACCGAAAAGCAATATCTCAAAGACGTAAATATTTTTGACATCTACGTTAATGACGAGAAACTCGGAAAAGACAAAAAATCGTATGCCGTTTCGTTTACGTTCCAAGATCCGGAGGCAACGTTCACCGATGCGCGTATCGACAAGATTATGAGCAATTTGCGTGCTGTTTTCGAGAAAAACCTTGGAGCGCAAATACGATAACAAAAATTAGAAAAATCAACAATCAGTCAAAATGAATAAGATAGTTAAAAAAAGATTTTTTTCGGAAAACGTGGTTCAGTTCGTGGTTGA
>JAEEXW010000331.1 GCA_016287995.1 Bacteroidales bacterium | reverse complement strand
ATGTGGAAATTGTTAATTCTTCGGGAAAAGTTGAATATTCATTCGACCCAAGTATATACGATTTGACATACTTAAATTTTCACGAATAAATACTAACTAAAAAAAGCCGCCCAACATCTCAGGCGGCTTTTTTATAATGTGTAAGATTAATAATCAATCTTATCCCAAGAATGCAATCAAAATACCTGCTGCAACTGCTGAGCCGATAACGCCTGAAACGTTTGACGACATACAGTAGTTAAGGACGTGATTGCGCGGGTCGTATTTGAGCGCGATGTCGTTTGCAACGCGTGAAGCCATCGGAACGGCACTCAAACCTGTTGCACCGATAAGCGGATTAACTTTCTTTTTAGAGAACAAGTTGTAAATCTTCGCCAACATAATGCCGCCGAAAATCGAGAAACCAAACGCTAAAAATCCACCCGCTACAATGCCGATTGTCTGCCAGTTAAGAAAAGCATCAACAGTCATCGTTGCGCCGACACAAAGTCCCAAGAAAATCGTTGCTGAGTTCATAATCGCATTTGACGCAGCGTCAAAAATTCTTGACGTTGAACTGCCGACTTCTTTAATCAAGTTTCCGAACATCAACATACCTACCAAAGGAACTGCTGACGGAACAATTATCGCTACAACTGTCGTTGTTGCAATCGGGAAAATGATTTTCAAAGCACTCATGTTCTTGAACTCAGTCTTTGACGGATAAAGTTTGTCTTGCTCTTTCATGTTAATCATAAGTTCCTTTTTGCTGCAAGTAAGTTTTACAACCAAAGGAACGATAACAGGAACCAAAGCCATATAAGAATATGCCGCAATAGCAATCGGTCCTAACATGTGAGGAGCCAATTTTATCGTCGTGAAGATAGCCGTAGGACCGTCAGCACCACCGATAATTGCCAATGAAGCAGCCTCTTTCATGTCAAAAAAGTTGCATGCAACAAGCAAAACAGCAAAAATTCCAAACTGCGCTCCCGCTCCGAAAATCGCTAATTTCAAGTTTCTGAGCATCGGACCAAAGTCTGTCAAAGCACCTACGCCCATGAAAATAATCGGGGGAAGAAGTCCGCTCTTTATTAAAGCGTAGTAAAGAAAGTTCATGATTCCAAGGTCATGAGCAATCTCCGGCAACGACATTTCATAAATGTTTTTCATTTCGCCGTTAACAGGAACCATGCCTTGACCGTCAGGCGATACAACGCCCATGTCGCCGCCCGGAAAGTTAGCAATCAGAACTCCGAATGCAATCGGAATCAAAAGCAAAGGTTCATAACCTTTTTTAATTCCTAAATATAGCAGCAAAAACGCCAAAGCGTACATTATCAAGAACTGCGGCTGGTCGATTAACGCACCTAACGCAGTCATGTCATAGATTTTTTCAAATATTGATACTTCGTTCATCGCTTTTGCTTATTTTATTCTCATTAATACATCGTCTTCTGAAACGGAATCTCCGCTGTTGAAGCAGATTTGCGTAATAACACCGTCATTTTCAGCAGCAATAGCGTTGAAAGTCTTCATTGCTTCAATGTAGCAAACTCTCTGACCTTTCTTAACCGTATCACCAACTTTTACAGGTGTTTCGCCTTGACCTTTAACAAGATAGAATTTTCCCTCCAAAGGAGCAGTCAATTCTTGACCTTCGCCAGGAGCAGCAACAGCAGCCGGAGCAGCACCGCCTTGAACAGCAGCAGTTTGCGAGCCGTCGTTAGCACCGATTGTAACAGCATATTTTACACCGTTAACATCTACCGTAACAGTCTGCGGGAAACTTATTGAACCGCCTTTCGGAGCGTTCTTTTCGGCTTTACGTTTTGCGAGGTCAGCCTCAAAATCTTTTTTAGCCTGACCCGATTTGTAAAGACGGTATTGTTGCGGGTGCATTGCGAGTTCAAAGAGTTCTTCGTCGTCCTGACCAAAATCCCAACCGTTGTCCTGCATTTCTTTTCTGAAAGTATCCAAAGCATCGGGATATTCGTCCTGAGGATTGCCCGTGAAAAATTCTCTGCCTTGCTCTTTTGCGAGTGCAACAAGTTCAGGCGCAACCGTTCCCGGAAGTTTTCCTGACTTGCCTAAAAGCATATTCCAAATATCGTCAGCGATTAATGACCAACGCTCTTTGCCTTTTTCCATTTGCATAACGTTTGTCAAAGCCATATTCTTAACGTACTGACTAAAAGGCGTTACCAAAGGAGGATTACCCATTTTCGGCCAAACGTATGTAACCTCGTCAAAAAGTTTTATCATAAGTTCGTCCTGAGTAAGTTTGGGCTGATTGTGTTTTTCTTTGTATTTGTTAACGCTTTCGAGGTTGCTTTCGAGGTCTGTCATAAGCGAACCCATCATACCGCCGGGAAGACCCGGAGCAATCAAAAGAGAGTTCATAAAGCGGTTTCTTTGCGGAATGTAATATCCCAAAAAGTCGTCCATCATCTCTTGAATAAGTGAACGAACTTCCATATAAGCCGCCATATTGATTTCTTTAACCTCAAAACCAGCGTCTTTCAACATCGGCTGAACTGCCAAAATATCAGCATGACCTGTACCCCAAGAGAGCGGTTCCATTCCGACATCAACATAATCGCAACCGGCTTTACAAACTTCCAAAATAGAAGCCATTGAAAATCCGGGACCTGCGTGAGAGTGATATTCTACAACGATGTCTTTTTTGTAATCTTTTATTGCTTTAACGATTTTGCCGAGTTTTACGGGGCGACCGATACCGGCCATATCTTTGATACAGATTTCGTCTGCGCCTGCATCGATAAGGGTTTTAGCGAGGTTAGAATAGTATTCAACGGTGTGAATCGGGCTTTCTGTAATACACAAACAGCATTGTGAAATCATGTGAGAGCCGTCGGGACGTGTAGCCTCGTGAGCGTAACCGATTGAAGGAATGATGTTTCTGGGATCGTTAAGACCGCAGAAAGTTCTTGCTATATCCGTTCCTTGTGTGTATTTTACTTTGTAGAAAAGTTTTCTGACATCAACCGGACAAGGGTTCATACGAATACCGTTCAAAGCGCGGTCGAGCATTTCGGTTTGAATTCCCGCCTCATGAAAAGGTTTTGTCCATTCTCTTACGGATCTATTAGGATTTTCGCCGTAAAGGAGATTAACTTGTTCAAAACCGCCGCCGTTGGTTTCAACGCGGTCAAAACAACCCATTTTGATGATTGCGGGTGCTACTTTTAAAAGTTGGTCAACCCTCGGCTGATATTTGCCTGAGGACTGCCATAAGTCTCTAAAAACGAGATTAAATTTTACTGGTCTGCCCATTTTTTTCTAAACTACCTGTTTTTTTTTTAAATGTTTTACAATCTTTGAATTTTAACTGCTCTGCCTTTACCGCCTGTTAATTGTTGAACGGCGAGGTCGATAGCCTGTTGAACGCCGGGCTCTATTGCGAGGGGCGTGTTATCAGCAACCGCCTTAACGGGTTTTTCTTCTTCGGGAGCGAATCTGTTGACCGCTTTGATAAGAAGATTTCCGAAGGCGATAATCAAAAGCAGCACCACAAAAACGGTGCTAAGGCCTACTCCTAAGAGTTTTAAGGCTTCAAAAAAATTACCTTCCATTATGATGAGATTTTATAAAATTCTTTCGGGCGGTAAAGATATAAATTATTTTTTGAAAAGGCGTTATGTTTTTGTAATTTTTTTTACTTAAACAAGCACAAAAACGCCACGCCCAAAAGTATTCCTGCCAAGATAAATGCCTTTTGTTTGATGTTTTGTTCATGAAAAAGCATTGCGCCAGCCGCAAACGAAATTATGACGTTGCTCCTGCGGATTAGAGAAACAATTCCGATTAA
>JAEEXW010000330.1 GCA_016287995.1 Bacteroidales bacterium | reverse complement strand
GCTGAGCACCAGGCCGACCTGCTGAGGCTTTGCGCTGAAACATAAAAGTAAAAAGGTTAAGATAAATAGCGTTTTTTTCATTTTTGTTATTTTAAAAGTTTTATGTCGTATCTTCCCGTACAATCCATTTTTGGAAAAACGGTTAAATTTTTTTGTGCTGCGTTTTTTGTCATTCCTCTGAAAACTGCTTCGTAAAGGTTTTCCATATCAAGGGTTTTACGGTTTTCGCCGTAGTTTTTTAGTGCCGAGAGAATGTAGTGCGTAAACATTCCATGAAATGTAGTTTCTTCTATGGGGTTGAACTCGGAGCCGCCCGAAGCATAAAACATACAAGTGCTTTCGTTTTTGATACTTGGAAACTGTACCGCAGTTTTTTGTTGCTGATTGTTGGGCAAAAACGAATTTCCTGCTCTGTCAAGACCGTTAAAATTGCTTTCAAAAAGACATATAAGGCTTATTGTTTTCATTGCTGTGATTGCGTTGTACATTTCTAACACGCCGTAACCGGTTTTCAAAAGCGTTGCGGCTTCCGTGTCATAAAGCATCATGTATGGTTGCGACATTTTCGGTGAGGTTATTCCGAGTCCTGAAAAATAGACTACGACATTTCTTGCACCGTTTTCGATGATTGTTTGGAGTTCGCCGCCCGGAGCAAAAATTCTGCCGATTCGGTAGCGGTTTGCTTGTTTATCGGTTACGTAAATGATATTTTGTCGTGGCACGTTAACCACTTTTACGAGGTAATTATAAAAAATCTGTGCGTCGTTTTTGGCGTATAATGCTTTGGGACAACTCAAATAACTTTCCACGCCGATAACAACTGCACAAATATCTTTGCCGCTGTTGGTTGTAATAGGAAAGTCTCTGTTGATATCGCCCGTGTTGCTTTCTCGCAGGGAGAGGGTAAATGTTATGCCGTCATCGTTAGTTTTGTTGGCGGGCGTTATGTAAGTCCTTGTGGGAATCGAAAAAGTAAGGCTTTCCGCTAAGCGTTCTTTGTCGTCGGTAATGTCGATTTTGAATTTAAGATTGTCAAGGTTGCAAAACTCGTTTACCTTAATAATAAGGTCAAACGTTTGACTTTGGTTGCGCGAAACATCATTTAATGGTTGAGGAACGTTTTGATTTAAGATTTTTACGTAATCGCTTATTACATAAAAGTTTACCAATAGATTTCCTGTTTTTTGAAAACCTTGGTTTCTTAATGTAACGTTTAGTTTTACGGTCTCGCCCGGCTGAATTCTGCAATCTCCGTTGCCGAAAAGCACGCCGGAAGGGTCTACGTTGTCGTCAATGCTGCAATGCGAAAACTTCATTTTGGCGTTGTAGCCTAAGAGCGGTTCGTAGTTTTTAGAGCCGTAAATGCCGAAATTGTAAACTTCTGCTACTTGTCTGCCGTAAAGTATCACACCTGCGTTGTCGCCGAAATATTTTTGACTCGGAATGTGCGCAACGTATTTGCCGTTGATAAAAAACATCAATTCGCCTTCTGAATATTGAACACGGATTGTGTTGATGTTGCCGGTTTTTTGAACGTGTTGCGAACTTTTAGGCTCAATTAGGTATTCGCCTTGTTCTCCTTTTTGAATTTTCCGTGCGTAAAACTTTCCATCGCCTGTTACGACAAACGAAAAATATCCGAAATCGCTTTTGCCCCAAACGATTCCGATTCCGTTAGAGGCATCGCCTGATTTGATTTTACTTTTTAGTTCTATAAAATAATTTGTTCCGGGATATAGTTGCGTTGGTATGTCAAAACATTTGGAGCCGTAATTTCTTTTGTGTTCGATATAATAAACGCCGGAATTAACGCTTGCCGTATAAACATTGTTGATGTCCTCAGGCCAGCCGGCGAGGTTGTCGGTAAAATGTTCGTTCAGAACGGTTTCCTTAACCTGCGCCGAGAGCATAAAGTTAAATACCACGGACAAAATTATGACGGCAAGCGTTCTTAGCATTTTATACGAACTTTGTTATAATAGTTATCAAAAGCAAAAGAATTATTACGGCTAACATTCCTTTGCATGCGTTGTCGTAATGTTTTTGCGACAGAAAATAAAAAATCAGAGGATCGGGCAGTGCACAAACCGCAATCACTTGCATAAACTGACTGAATTTCAGAGTGCTTGTAGCGAGTTCAAAAAGTCCGACCGTGGGATAAAATTTTAAGTACCAATAAAAAACGAAAACAATCAGCGGGACGGCAATTGCAATGCCTAATCCCGCGAAAAAATTGTTTATACTTGTAGAGTGTCTTTTACGAATTTCCATTTTTCTTCTGATTGTTTTTAAAGTTCCCTAACTGCGCCTTTGTCTGCGCTTGAAGCGTGAGCGGCGTAGAGTTGCAACGCTTTTGAAACTTTTCTGTCGCGTTTGGGTTTGTAGCCTTCGGGGTCAGAATCCATTTTTTTGCGGCGTTTTTCCAACTCTTCGTCAGAGATTTTGAGGTTGACGCTGCGGTTTAAGATGTCAAACTCGATGACATCGCCGTCTTCGATTAACGCAAATTCGCCGTGAGAAGCCGCCTCAGGGCTTACGTGTCCGACTGACAAACCTGATGTTCCGCCCGAAAATCTTCCGTCGGTTATCAAAGCGCATTTTTCGCCTAAGTGTTTGGATTTCAAATATGAAGTCGGGTAAAGCATTTCCTGCATTCCGGGGCCGCCTTTTGGTCCTTCGTATTTGATAACAACAACGTCGCCGGCTTTTACCTTGTCGCCGAGGATAGCCTCAACAGCCTGCTCCTGCGAATCGTAAACCTTTGCTGTTCCCGAAAATTTAAAAATCTTTTCGCTGACACCTGCCGTTTTTACCACGCAGCCGTCTTTTGCAATGTTTCCGAAAAGAACCGCAATTCCGCCGTCCTTTGTGTAAGCGTGCTGAATGTCCCTGATACAGCCTTTTTCGCGGTCGGTGTCAAGAGTTTCCCAGCGTGAGTTTTGACAGCCTACTTTCAACAAGCCGATTGCACCGCTTGCAGCCGAAGTGTAAATGTCTTTTACGTTTTCGGGAACGTTGTCCGTCAAAATAGAATATTGTTTAACAGCCTCGCCAAGTGTTAGACCGTCAATACGTTTGCAAGTCAAGTCCAAAAGGTTTGCTTTTGCAAGTTCGCCCATGATGTTGAGAACACCGCCCGCACGGTTAACCTCTTCTATGTGGAAATCGTGAGTGTTGGGAGCCACTTTGCAAATGCACGGAACTCGTCTTGAAAGTTCGTCGATGTCTTTCATTTTGAAATCAACTCCCGCCTCTTTTGCAACAGCCAAAAGGTGGAGAACGGTATTTGTTGAGCCGCCCATCGCAATATCAAGAGCCATAGAATTGATGAAAGCCGCTTTTGTTGCGATGTTTTTCGGGAGCATAGAATCGTCGTTGTCGTTGTAATATTTATAAGCGAGTTCAACGACACGTTTTGCTGCCTTTTTGAAAAGTTCAGCGCGGTTTCTGTGTGTAGCCACGATTGTGCCGTTACCCGGAAGAGACAAGCCCAAAGCCTCTGTCAAACAATTCATTGAGTTTGCCGTAAACATTCCCGAACAACTACCGCAAGTCGGACAAGCGATTTTTTCAACTTTTGAAAGTTCTTCTTCAGAAACGCCGTTGTCGCCGCCCATAATCATTGCGTCAATGAGGTCTATTTTGCCGTTTTTGTAACGACCTGCTTCCATAGGTCCGCCTGAGACAAAAACCGTCGGAATGTTAAGACGCATAGCCGCCATAAGCATACCGGGAGTGATTTTGTCGCAGTTTGAGATGCAGACCAAAGCGTCGGCTTTGTGAGCCTGACACATATATTCTACGCTGTCGGC
>JAEEXW010000329.1 GCA_016287995.1 Bacteroidales bacterium | reverse complement strand
TGCCGACAAAATACGTTTTCCTTTTTGACGGTTTGGTTTTGTTTGCAGCCTCAATGGTTTTTCTTTTCAATTACAAAAGCGTGCTTTGCTTTTTCGGCAGAAACCACATAAAACTGCATTACGACGTTAAAATAAAAGACATTGAAAATCTTGACGTTAAGTCAGGAGAAAACCTTTTAATTCTGCCGATGCACAGGGCAATTCTCGACCCGATAATGCTGATTGCAATGCTTTATGACAAAAAACTGCAACCTTTGGTAGATTCGCGTTTTTGGAACGTCCCGGTTATCGGACATATTTTAAATATGTTTGACGCGGTAAAAGTACCCGATTTGAGGAACGGACGAAAAGGCGTTGAACAGGTTAAGCAATTGGACGGCATTGTGGAGGAGCAACTCAAAAACGGCGCAAACATACTTTTTTATCCTTCGGGACACATCACTCTTGACGGCAGAGAAACAATCGGAAACCGCCGTCTGGCTTATAACGCCGCTCAGATTCTGCCTCAAAACACAAAAGTTGTCGGGGTAAGAATCATCGGATTTTGGGGCTCAAAATGGTCAAACTACAACCGCAAAAAAACTCCGCCTATTATGAAACTCTTGCTAATGAGCGTTTTGTATATTTTTTCGAGTTATGTCTTTTTCAAGAAAAAGCGTAAAATTGACATTGAATTTCATAACATAACCGAAGATTTTTGCTCGTGGAAAACACTTTCAAGACAAGAGTTCAACAAAAAACTCGAAGATTTTTATAACGGAGAAAAAGAATTTGAAGATTTGGTAATAAGTTAAAGACTCTCGGCACGTTTTTTGTTTTGAAAACACAAAACAACTTAAAAAAATTTTATGGAATTATGAAACGTGCATTTTACTTATTCGTATTCGGAGTGATTTTGGCTGCTTGTTTTCTGTTTGAGTTCAATACAGACAACACGTACCAAAAAATCAACACTGCAATCAGCGAGGGCAGGGCGGAAAATCTTGCGGTATATTTTGCGCCGCAGATGGAGTTGAATTTCAACAATTCTCAAAATATCTGCACCAAAACTCAGGCTGTGCAGGTCTTGGAGAGGTTTTTTGAACTCAACAGACCGTCTCAATACACTTCGAGCCGCAACAGAAATTATTTCTTCGGAACGATGAAAACTTCCGAAGGTAAATCCTATAAAGTGGACTACACACTGAAAACCGTTAACAATCAACCGGTTATTACAGGGTTGTATGTTTACTGAGATTTTGAGAAAAACAGCGAAATCCGAAATTATTTTTTTGATAATTTCGGATTTTTTTTTGTACCTTTGTCGCGTAACATATAAAAAAATTTAAAGAATGAAAAAATTAGAAGAACTCGAAGACGATTTAATCGACATCGCAATCGCCGAGGACTTAGGCGACGGCGACCATACATCTTTGTCAACAATTCCTAATGACGAACAGGGCAAGGCACGCCTTATAATAAAGCAGGACGGAATTTTGTGCGGAATTTCAGTGGCGTTGAAAGTTTTTGAAAAAATCGACAAAAATTTAAAAGTTGAGGTTTTCTTAAAAGACGGCGCAAAAGTAAAAAAAGGCGACATCGCTTTTGAAGTCTCCGGCAACGTGATTTCCATTTTGCAGGCAGAAAGACTCGTTTTGAACTTTATGCAAAGGCTCAGCGGCGTGGCAACTCAAACACACATTTACGCCGAAAAAATTGCCGACCTCCACACCAAAGTTCTTGACACGAGAAAAACCACTCCGGGACTCAGACTTCTTGAAAAACAGGCTGTTAAAACCGGCGGCGGCGAAAACCACAGAATCGGTCTTTTTGATATGATTCTTATAAAAGACAACCATGTAGATTTTGCGGGCGGAATCAAAAACGCAATTCTCGCCGCTCAGAAATACTGCAAGGAAAAAGGCAAAAAACTTGACATCGAAATTGAAACCCGCAACCTTGACGAAATCCGCGAGGCTATGGAAGTAGGCGGAATCCGCAGAATTATGCTCGATAATTTCGATTTGGAATTAACTAAAAAGGCTGTTGAACTCATCGGTGGAAAATACGAAACTGAATCTTCCGGCGGCATAACTCTCGATACGTTAAGGGATTACGCTTTGACGGGTGTTGACTACATTTCTGTCGGCGCGTTAACACACCAAATCAAAAGTTTGGACATGAGTCTGAAAGCCGTGTAGGGGCAAAAATTTTTTGCCCTCCTGTTTAAACAATATTAACAAAAAACGCGTTCACTTTTTTCAGTTGTGAACGTCTAAAATAATGATTGATTAACTTAACTGATAGGAGGAAAGTATTATGAAACCTGTTTATTTATTTTCGGCTTTGGTTATGGCGGCACTCTCGTCTTGTACGGTGTTGATGACCACGAGTTCAACGACATACAGCGATGATGTTTACGGAGTTTATACACGTCCGGAGAGAACTATTGTTGTGGAGTCAACCACGCCGCAAAATCAGGACGTTACCGTCTATGAAAGCGAAAGCGGCAACAACAATAATCAGTATAGTCAGAGTTATGACGAGGACGAGGTTATCGTAGACGACAGTTATACGACGAGGATTTACCGTTTTCACCGTCCGACTTGCGCCACAAGATATTATGACGTAGTGATTTGCGAGCCTTGGTATCACAACTGGTATTGGGACTTCGGATATTCTTACAACTCGTTTTACTGGCACGCAGGCTGGGGAATGCCTTACAGATATTCCTACTGGGGCGACCCGTATTGGGGATATTCATGGTACGGCTATCACCACCACTATTACAATCCGTGCTTTCACGAGGGCTATTACAGACACCATCACTACGGACACGGACATTACGACAGTTTTGACCGCCATTACGCAATGGATTACAACAGAGTACACGGCAACTCTACTTCCCGCTACTCTTACGGTCACAGAAACGGCGTAACGGGTGCTTACAACAACCGCTCGTATTCAAGCCGCAGCAACAACAGCAGTTCGTCGAACACTTCAAAGAACTATAACAACAACACAAGCCGTTCTGGAAGTTACTATTCGGGCGGCGGCAACAACAACGCTTCGAGAGGTTCTTCAAGCAGTTATTCAAGCCGCAGCGGACAGTCGGGCAGCAGTTCCAACTCACCGTCAAAATCTTCCGGCAGTTACAGCAACGGTTCAAGAAGCGGCAGCACAAGCAGCAGTCATAACAACAACGCTTCAAGAGGTTCTTCAAGCAGTTATTCAAGCCGCAGCGGTTCTTCGTCAAATACCTCAAAGAGCGGAAGTTATTCCAACGGCAGCAGCAACCGCAGCAGCAGTTCGTCGTCGTATTCTTCGGGACGTTCGGGTTCAAGTTCGTCAGGAAGTTCGTCTTCGTCAAGAGGAGGCTCTTCTTCGTCAGGTTCAAGTTCGTCTTCGTCGTCAAGAGGCAGCAGTTCTTCAAGCGGCGGACACAGATAAAAAAAACAAAAAATTTTAACAGTAACGGATTATGAAAAAAAGAAGTTTATTTATAATACCGTTGACATTAATTTCGTCAACGGTTTTTGCTCAAAACGAGTATGATGCTTTGAGATTTTCAAGAAGTTTTCAACAAGGAACCGCAAGGTCAACAGCAATGGGCGGTGCTTTCGGAGCGTTAGGCGGCGATATTTCGTGTCTTGCAAGCAATCCGGCAGGAATGAGCGTTTATAAAAGAGGCGAGTTTACTTTTACGCCGCAATTCATAAACTGCAATTCCACAAGTACGATCAACGGTTTTGAGTCAGAAGACAGCAAATTCTCTTTCAAAATTGCAAACGTAGGTTTTGTTCAGTCTAATTACAACGCTGACAAATCGGGGTTCAAAGGTTGGTCATGGGG
>JAEEXW010000328.1 GCA_016287995.1 Bacteroidales bacterium | reverse complement strand
AACAATACAACACCGACAGGAAACTCCACTGCCCTCCTTTTGGACAACATAAAAATCGACAAAGACGCAAGTATTTTTGCCGAAGACAAGTTAATAGGCTACCGTCTCTACTGCAACAACGAATTAATCAAGGAATTTTCTGAAATTGAGACTTATACATACAATTACGAAGTCAAAAAAGAGACCTCGTATACGTTTTACGTTCTTAACGTTTATGAGAACGGCAAAACCTCCGGTATAGGAAACGCCGTAACTTTTGATTTCAGGACTCAAAAAGAAACGCCCGTTTCTGACTTAACGCCTAAAAATCAAGATATTGTAAACGTTTTGTATCCGAATCCCGCCACGGAAAAAATCAGTTTCAAAAGCAGCAAAAATTTTCAAAACGCTAAGGTTGAAATCATAAATTCCTGTGGCATAACGGTCGTGTTTGCCAAAATCGAAGTCTTAAACGCTGATACGCCATACGAGTTTTCTGTTAACGGCTTAAAATCAGGCGTTTACATTTTCAGAATTACCGACAAAAACAACAAAATAACGAAAAAATTTATGGTGAAATAACCGCTAAATCATTTGTCCAATCAAAACGTCGTTTTCGACTCTAAGAATTTTGACGCTATAAAATTCGTTTGCTTTTACACCGTCAAAAATTTTCATTTTTATCCTGACATAATTTTCACCGTAACCATAGATAAAACCGTCATTCTCAATGGTTTCGGTGAGTAATGTCTGACTTTTACCGACAAAACTTTGCAGATATTCAGCTGACAATTTTTCCGACAAGTCACGGAGAATTTTTGAGCGTTGATTTTTGATTTTTTCGTCCGTCTGATTGTCCATTTTGTCAGCAAGTGTTCCGCTGCGGCGCGAATATTTAAAGGCGTGAATATGACCGAAACAGATGTTTTTTGCGATTTTCAAAGTGTCGGCAAAATCTTCGTCCGTCTCACCCGGCAAACCAACAATAATATCCGTCGTAAAATTAAAATCAGGAATTATTTTTCTAAATTTTTCAACTATCTCCAAAAATTCTTCGCTCGTATAATGACGATGCATACGTTTCAAAACGCTGTTGCTGCCCGATTGAAGACAAAGATGAATATGCGGTGCAAGTTTCGGATTTTTAAAGAGTTCAACAAAACTGTCGGAAAAATCGTCCGGCTCTATCGACGCAATCCGCAGACGAAAATCGCTGTCAATTTCCAAAATTTTCTTAATCAAATCCTCAAAACCGATACCGTTAAAATTATATTTTGAAATGTTGACGCCGGTCAGAACAATCTCTTTGAAACCGTATTCAAGTTCGGTTTTGATATTGTTCAAAATGTCTTCCGCCGGTCTTGAAACAGCCCTTCCACGCACGTATGGCACAATACAATAACTGCAAAAATTGTTGCAGCCGTCTTGAATTTTCACGATGGAGCGTGTGTGGAAAGTTTCCTTAGCCGCCTCAAAACCGAAAACGTCGCCGTCGAAATTTTCTACGGCAGAAAATTCACCACCGAGATGAGCCTCCACGATGTCGAAAATACGGTTTTTGTGCTTGTTGTCAACAACAATTACATTTGTATTATTAGAAAAATATTTTTTTGCGTATTGCTCTGCCATACAACCTGTTACAACCACAAGCGATCCTTTTCTGATGGCTCGGTTAATGTATTCACGGCTTTTTTTGTCCGATTGATTGGTAATTGTGCAGGTGTTAATTACAAAAATCTCTGCATTGGAGTTTTCAAAATCGCCGTCGGTTACAAAACCTTTTTCACGAAACTTTGATGCAAGAGCGTCGGTTTCGTAAAGATTCAAACGGCAACCGAGAGTTTTAAAGGAGATGGTTTTCATATAATCGTTTTAGAATCGTATCTTTAAAAATTGTGCCGGGGGTTCACACCCCCGTCTATTATATTTCGTCCTTTCAGGACTTGGTTTCCGATAGTATTCAGTAAGCAACCCCCGTAAGGGTGATATTTTGCATATTATTTAATCTCTTTTTCGTTAATCTCTTTCATCATTTTTTCTAATACGGCATCCGATTTTTCTAAAAGTTCATCAGGCTTGAAAAACTTCGTCAGCATCGTAGCAAACACTTTACCCTGATAAGTAAACACAAAGTCGTAATATCCGGGAGTATACTCCTCTGGGTGCAAATATAACGAGCCCCAGTGCCAATCGTCTTCTTGCTCGGGATCTTTGCGGATTTCGCAATACTGCACAAAATCGGGAAGTTCGTCGCTGAGTTTATTTTTCAAATAGAAACTCTGATCGCTTTTATGTTTGAAAACCCAAACTCCAAATCCGCTCGTTATTTCAGACTGTGGATAAAATTCTATCCACTCGTCGAGTTCAAAAATAAAACGGATTTTTTCGGTGGAATACGAATAAGCGTTGATGCCTTTTCCTCCTTCTTGGTTGCCTGCCCGATTTCCAAAAAGTTTAAGACCCTGCCAAAGGGGTTTTTCACCGTCTTTGAGGTTAACAAAATAGAGTTTTCCGGCTTTCATAGTGTCCTTTTCAACTTGCGCCGAAACATTTAAGGCACAAAGCATTAATGCCGCAATTATTGAAAATAACAGTCTTTTCATATTGTTACACGGTTTAAGGGTTATTTTTTTACAATAACGACAAAAACGCTGTTTTATTGTATCGCTACTATTTCAACAATTCATCAAACTTTGCTTTCCGTTTTCCGCAAAATGTTTGCCATTTGCGTAAAAACAATTATGAATTACAAATCATCTCCCCTTCTGCCGAAAAATCGCTTGATTTTGTAATTTTTACATTAACAAAACTTCCGATAAGATTTTCATTTTCAGACTTAAAACGCACTGCAATTTTGCCCTCGGTCAAGCCCGAAAGATAGCCGTCAAGACGGTCGTGCCCATTGACCAAAATACGGAACTCTTTGCCAATCATACTTGCAGTATAAAGCGACGAAACCGATTTTAAATCCTCGCTCAAAACCGCATAACGTCTTGACTTCTCGTCTTTTGGAACGTCATCCACCCATTCAGACGATTTTGCACCAGGACGTGGTGAATACATAGCTATAAACGCCATATTGTATTTAAATTCCAAAACGGCACGACGAGTGTTTTCAAATTCTTCTAAGGTCTCGCCAGTGAAGCCTACGATGATGTCGGTGAAAATTGTAGCCGTAGGAAGTATGCGGCGAATATCTGCAATTACTTCTCGATAACGGTTGATGTCGTATTTACGATTCATGCGTTTAAGCATTTCTGTATCACCGCTTTGGATTGGAATGTGAATCCATTTGCCAAGGCATTTGTATTTTGCGATTGTCTCCAAAACGTCCACCGTCATATCCCTCGGATGCGGTGAAGTAAAGTATACGTAAAACTCTTTGCCGCTTTCGTCGCCGTAACGGCCGATTAAATCCAACAACTGCGCAAAACTGATTTCTTTGCCCTTTTTGTCAAGACCGTAAGAATTTACATTCTGTCCCAAAAGCGTAATCGACTTAAAACCAGCATTTACAAGGCATTTTACCTCCTCAACTATTTCTGCCGACGAGCGCGAAACTTCTCTGCCGCGTGTATAGGGAACTGCACAATAAGTACAGAATTTATCACAACCGTTTTGAATCGGCACAAAGGCTTCAAACTTGTCGGGCTGACGGCCTTCCAACTTCCAAAAATAATCCATCTGATAGGCCTGCTCTTCGCGGCTAAGTTTCGGATAATAAGTGCCTTCGTGAGTGTGCTTTGCCAACATGTCAGCAAAATTTGTAAGGTCGCGCATATCGAAAACCATGTCGAAACTTTTCAAAAATTTTTCGCGATCGTCGGGCAAAATACAGCCCGTAAGGAACGTTGAGAAGGGTCGAGACCCTTT
>JAEEXW010000327.1 GCA_016287995.1 Bacteroidales bacterium | reverse complement strand
TCCCAACTGCTTGCCGGGATAAACGGGTCGATAAGTTCAGTTCCCGGACGTTTTGAATACATGGTGTTCTGGTCCAACTCGCAAGCCGTAGAGTGCTGAAAACCATAGAACACGTAAGCGCGGAATCCTTTTTTATAATCTTTGACTTTTTTATCGTTTACGGGTTCCATAAAAACTGACGGGTCAAAATCTATTAAAGAACCTTCAAGACAAGCGTGTCCGTCTTCTGTTAGATTTATCGGTGTAAAAGGGCCGTCAGGGCGGTCTGATTTACAAACCATCGGCACTCTTCTCCAACCTCTTGAATGGGGATAAAGATAATAAGTGCGTTTGCCGGTTTCGCGATCGTTTACTTCCACGAGGTCGGGAGCAAACATTGTGTCCCAATGTCCGTCAATAAAATACTTGAAAATAGGGCCTTCGTCTGTCCATTGAGAAAGGTCTTCAACGGGAGCAGACCACATACGAATATCGTTTCCGCAATATTCGGTGTAATGAGTGTCGTGCGAACCGATAATGTAAGCACGATATTTGCCCGGATTGTCGGGGTCTTCAAAAACGCGGGGTTCGCCGTCGGGAAGATGTTCCCAAAGCGGTAAGTAAGGGTTTTGCGCCGAAGCACTCAGGGCAAAAACCGCAAGTAAATTTAAAAATAATTTCTTCATTACTGATTAATTTTTACAAATTTTTTAGTATGTAAAATTAATCAACTGTCAACAAAAACACTTATACTTAGGTTACAAATTTTTATTGTTTTGTTACATTTTTATCATTTCTTTGACTGCTTTTGCTATTGCCTTGCGGTCGTAACCGCATAATTCGTACAAGTCTTGTTGTGAACCGTGTTCAATAAACTTGTCGGGAATTCCGAGCCGTTTTATTTTTGCGGAGTAAAAATTGTCGGCGGCATATTCCGCTATCAGCGAACCAAAACCGCCTTGAAGTGCGCCGTCTTCAACGGTTATGATTTTTGAAAATTTTTTGAATATCAAATCCAATAATTCTGAGTCCAAAGGTTTCACAAAACGCATATCGTAATGCGCAGGAAAAATGTTATCTTCTTTCAACATTTCCAATGCGCAAAGCACTTCGTAGCCCGCCGTCCCGATAGAAATTATAGCCACATCTTCGCCCTCTGTCAAAAGCCGTCCTTTGCCGATTTCCAACTCTTGAAAACAATTTTGCCAGTCGGGATTATGACCGTATCCTCTCGGATAACGTATCGAAAAAGGCCGTTTTGACAGCATTGCCGTATACATAAGGTTGCGTAAATCTGCTTCGTCAAAGGGTGCTGAAACCACCAAATTAGGAATATGCCTTAAATACGAGATGTCAAACGCGCCTTGATGCGTTGCACCGTCAGCACCGACTAAACCCGCCCTGTCAAGACACAAAATAACCGGCAGCCTCGGCAGACAAACATCGTGAATTATCTGGTCATACGACCTTTGCATAAAAGTCGAGTAAATATTACAAAACGGTATCAGACCCTGAGCCGCCATTCCTGCTGAAAAAGTTACGGCGTGTTCTTCGGCAATTCCAACGTCAAAAACTCTGTCAGGAA
The DNA here is from genome assembly GCA_016287995.1 of Bacteroidales bacterium. Classification (GTDB taxonomy): domain Bacteria; phylum Bacteroidota; class Bacteroidia; order Bacteroidales; family UBA3824; genus UBA3824. Next base: position 2,295 of record JAEEXW010000327.1, on the reverse strand, counting down.
ATTTTTGCGCCATGATGTTCATCGAACAGCCTGAGGGCATAGCGGGCGTAACGCCGACGATATGCGGATTTTTTTCCGCAAGTTCGGTAAGCGTTTTGCCGAAGACGATTTGAAATTTTTCGCCGGAAACTTTTTTATTACTTTCTTTTTCAATAACTTCGCCGGTCTCGATGTTGAAAGCCGAACTCGTGGCGTGCCATGCAGTCTGGTTTTCTTCCGCAAACTTGTAGCCCTTGCCTTTTTTGGTGATAATGTGCAGAAGTTTAGGACCTTTGATGTTTTTCATTTCTGACAAAAGTTCCGCTAAATGCACAACGTCATGGCCGTCAACAGGTCCGAAATATCTGAAACCGAAACCCGAAAACAAGTTGGAGCGTTTCATAACCACGTATTTTATGCCTTTTTCTACTTTCACCAAAAAATCGCGCGTAGAAGGCACAAGTCTATTGAATTTTCCGAGAATGTTCCAAACGTCGTTTCTTACGCGGTTGTAGGTTTTGGAAGTTGTTATGTCCAACAGATAATCGTTGAGTGCGCCTTGATTCGGGTCTATGGCTATGTGATTGTCGTTAAGAATTACAAGTAAGTTTGATTTTTGGATTCCTGCGTTGTTAAGAGCCTCATACGCCATACCGCCAGTCATCGCACCGTCGCCGATAACAGAAATTACGTGTCTGTCCTCTTGTTTTAAGATTTTGGAGGCAACCGCCAAACCGAGCGCGGAACTTATTGATGTAGAGGCATGTCCTACCGTAAAAGCGTCGTACGGGCTCTCGTCGCGGTTAGGAAAAGGACTAAGACCGTGAAACGTCCGCAAAGTGTCAAACATCTGTTTCCGCCCTGTCAAAATCTTATGGATATACGCCTGATGACCTACGTCGAAAACAATTTCGTCGTAAGGCGCATTATAGACATAATGCAACGCCACTGTAAGTTCCACTACTCCCAAAGCGGCGGCAAAATGTCCCGGATGCTGGCTGATTACCTCAATCACAAACCTTCTCAACTCTGCACAAAGTTCAACCAACTGGTCTTTTGTAAGTTTTTTAAGGTCAGAGGGATAATCAATTTTGTCTAAAAGCGGATAACTATTCACTGCTATTTACACGGTTAACAAAAAAATCTTGCAAATATATAAAGTTAGTTTGAATAAAAAGCACTAATTTTGCAAAATAAACAGAATTTTAATAATAATTATGATTGAGTTTTTGCTTTTCGTTAAGAAACTTACTTTTAAGAAGACCGTGAATTTTTTTGTCCGCAGTTTTTGCATTTTGCTAACGCGCTGTACTAAAAAGGTAAAAATCAATGCAATGCCGTGGTCATATTCCATTGAGCCGACTAACTGCTGCAATCTCAAATGTAGGGAATGTGCCTCAGGTTTAGGACTTTTGAAACGTCGCAAAGGAAACATTTCGCTTGAAAATTTCCGTCTTGCCGCCGACGAAATTGCACCATATGCGCTGAATTGTTTTCTGTATTTTCAAGGCGAGCCGTTTTTGAACAAGGATTTTTTTGAAATGGTAAAATATGCACATTCAAAAAAGATTTTTCTTGCGACCTCCACAAACGGACATTTTATTACGGCGGAAACGGCTGAAAAAACCGTGCTTTCGGGTCTTGACAAAATCATCGTTTCGCTTGACGGATTTAATCAAGAAAGTTACGAGGCTTATAGAAAAAACGGTGATTTTAAGAAAGTTATTGACGCAATCAGACATTTGTCAGAGGCAAAAAAGAAATTCGGCAAAAAAAATCCCGTCATTGAGGTTCAGACCATTGTCAACAAAATCAACGAAAACCATTTGCAAGAAATCAGGACTTTGGCTCTGAAAGCCGGTGCTGACAAGTTTTATTTGAAAACCATGCAAATAGAAAACGCGGAAGATTTTTCAGTTTTTAAGACTTCAATAGAAAAATATTCGAGATATGACAAGAATAATAGACTAAAACACCAAGTCGGCTTTTGCGCAAGGATTTTAAATTCGGCTGTTATAACCGTTGACTTGGACGTTGTGCCGTGCTGTTATGACAAAGATGCGGCTTTTAGTCTCGGCAAAATTTCCCAAAACAATTTGAAAGAAATTATTCACTCGCAAAAAGCCGCATCTTTTTATCAACAGATTGAATTTCAGCGCGATAACAGACCGCAGATGTGTAAAAACTGTGGAGGATAACACAACAATTTTATTTGTTGCAGATGCAACTAAAAAACGTCATTTAAACTTCTCAAATAACTCAGTTATTAAATATGCAACGAAATCAGAAATGTTTTCATAACCTTTAACTTCTTTA
>JAEEXW010000326.1 GCA_016287995.1 Bacteroidales bacterium | reverse complement strand
CTTTGGGCATATTCAGCCGCTTATAGGGTTTTCAAAAATCCCGAATATCTCAGCCTCGCACGCAGAGCCTACTCTTTCAATTTAGAACATTTTTTTGACAAGGAATTTGGCGGTTGTTATTGGATGTTAAACGCTGACGGTTCGCCTTTAAACACGCGGAAACAGATTTACGCCATTGCTTTTATGCTTTACGGTTTGGCAGAATATTACCGCATAACCAAAAAGCAAGACGCTTTGGACAAGGCTGTCGAACTGTTTAAGACAATCGAAAAATACTCTTTTGACAAAGAGAAAAACGGTTACTTTGAGGCGTATTCCCGCGATTGGAAACTTCTTGAAGATTTGCGACTTTCCGACAAGGATAAAAACGACCCTAAAACTATGAACACTCATCTTCATATTTTGGAGGCTTATACTAACCTTTACAGAATTTGGAAAGACGACAGTCTGAAAAAAGCCCTTGAAAATCTCATCGAAAACATTTTCTTGGGGAAAATCATCAACAAAGAAAAAGGCTATTTTGACTTGTTTTTCTCCGAGGATTGGACGCACCAGTCAAAAAACAATTCTTACGGACACGACATTGAAGGTTCGTGGCTGTTGTGGGAAGCGGCGGAGGTTTTAGGCGACCAGAGGATAAAAGAACTTTGCAAACCCGTTTGTATCAGCATGGCAGAGCAGGCATTGCGGGACGGTCTTGACAAAGACGGCGGCTTAATGAGCGAAGGTACTTTCGGTGTTGTTGAGGACTCCGACAAGCATTGGTGGCCGCAGGCGGAGGCTGTTGTCGGCTTTATGAACGCTTATCAGTTGACCGACGACGAAAAATTTTTGGAGGCGGCACTATCAGCATGGAATTTTATCAAGAATTATATCATTGACAAGAAAAACGGCGAATGGTTTTGGCGTGTCAGCAAAGACGAACACAAAGTCTACACCGAAGAACAAAAAACCGGTCCTTGGAAATGCCCGTATCACAATTCAAGAATGTGTATGGAGATTGCGGAAAGATTTTTGGCAGAGTGATTTTTATAAAAATCCCTTTCTGCCCCCGGCTTTTTTACCGGAAACAGAAAGGGATTTTTATAATCTATAAATTTGCTGAATTATAAAAAACTGACTATCTTTGCATTGTTAACAAATTTTGCAATTATTATGAGACAACTGCCGGTAGGAATTCAGACGTTTGACAAAATCATCAACAAAAACATGGTTTATGTTGATAAAACCGAATTGATTTACAATTTGGCAAAGATGGATTATGTTTTTCTTTCCCGACCGCGACGTTTTGGCAAATCGTTGTTGATTAGTACGTTGCAATCTTATTTTGACGGCAAAAAAGACCTTTTTAAAGGTTTTAAAATCGAGAATCTCGAAAAAGATTGGACAGAATATCCGGTGATTATATTGTCGTTTGCAAGTTGTAAATCTGACAAAATCGACAATATTGTAAAATTTGTTTCGATAATGTTGTCAGAACAAGAGGTAAAATTTGGATTGCGAACAGAAAAAGAATCTTCCTTAGACGAAACAGAACCCGACACAAATTTTAATGCCCGTCTTAAACAAATCATCGAAACCGCTTATCAACAAACCGGCAAACAAGTTGTGCTGCTAATTGACGAATATGATGCGCTGATGCTCAACACGATAACAGACATCAATACGCAAAAGCAAGTGCGCGTCCACATGAACAATTTGTTTTCACCGATAAAGGATTTAGACCCGAAACTGCGATTTGTTTTAATAACCGGAATTACAAAATTAAGTCAGATGTCAATTTTTTCAACCCTTAACAATCTGACTGACATCAGTTTGCTTGATGATTACGCTACAATTTGCGGTTTTACCGAAGACGAAGTGAAAACCCAACTGAAATCTCATGTTGAAAATTTTGCAGCAAAATTCAACCTGCCTTTTGACGAGGCTGTTGCAAAACTAAAACAGCGTTATGACGGTTATCATTTTTCGGAAAGCGGCGAGGGTGTTTTCAATCCGTTCAGTCTGTTGAAGGCTCTGAACGAAAGGAAGTTGGAAAACTATTGGTTTAAATCCGCCACTCCGTCATCGCTGATTTCGCTTTTGAAGGCAAACGAAGTTTTCAAAATCGAAAGCATGGACAATATTTTGATGGAGAACGACCGTTTTGACACGCCCGTTGAGCAAATCACCGATTTGATTCCTTTTCTCTATCAAAGCGGCTACCTGACAATAAAGGGCTATTATCCTGAATATGACCAATATATGATTGGTTTTCCGAATCAGGAAGTAAGATACGGATTTTCATACGACATGATTCGGTATCTTGCGCCGGCGGCTTTGGAAGGCGGTTCAATTTTCCGCCGTCAAATTGTTGATGCCGTCCGCGACGACAACCCGGAAAGCCTTTTGCAAAGTTTGCAGACATTTTTGAGTAAAATTCCGTATCCCGATGCCGACCCGCAAAAATATCCTGAATGGTATTATCAAAACCTCTTGTACGCCATTCTTGCGACTTGCGGGCTGAATGTTCACAGCGAAATCCGCACTTCATCGGGACGGATTGACTTTGTGCTGTTTTCGCCGAAGTCAATTTTCTTGTTTGAATTCAAACTAAACAAAACGCCCGAAGAAGCACTTTCGCAAATCAACGAAAAAGATTATGCTGACAAATTTTCGTTTGAAGGCAGAAAAATTTGGAAAATCGGCGTAAATTTTTCAAGCCAGAAAAGGACTTTGGACGGGTGGAAAATTGAGGAGGATTGGGACTAAAATACTAATTTTGCATCAAAAAAGAAACATGAAACAATTATGCTGTATTTTATTGTGGTTGTGTTGGGGCTTCAATGTATGCGCTCAAATTGCCGGTATTGACAGCAGCCGTATAATTTCTGCAATTTCGCTTTACGAAGCGGTTGAAACCGCTCAGAATTATGCTAACAACATTTCTGAATTTCTTAGAACAGAGTCAGTGCCGTTACCAGTGGGTATAAATGGGAAAAATAGCCGTTACAAACTTATTATTAGTCATATTTCCAAGGAGGATAATTCCGTGCCTCAAATTTTTATGAGTTGCTGTGTTAAGTTGGATTCAGTAAAATATATCGCCTTCGACGGACAATGTGGCTTTTCTGGAAGTTGTGGTACAATGCCGCAGGGTAAATTAGATTTAATTTCTCCTGTTGCAATATCATTCGGCAGCACTTTCAAACTGACTTTTAACAAAAATACTTATCTCGAATTTGACTGCGATGGGGTTTCCAAAATTTACGCCGATATAACTTTGACTTTCTTGTCTGACAACTTGATTTTTTACGATACTGACGGAAACATTTTGAATAATCCGCCGGAATTTAATTTTAAAATCAGTTTCATCGACTTTGACGATTTTGAACTGCAACTTGAATCAAAAATAAATTTCGCAGTTAAAGGGTTGGACGGATTTCTATTTTCGGCTGAAAATGTCTCCGTTGACAATTCAGAAAGTTTTACTTCAAATACGGCAGGTTTTCCCGAAAACTTTTTTTCAAACAATTATGACAAAAATCTTTGGAAAGGTATTGCTGTTGGCAAAGCAGAAATAATTTTACCCGATTTTTTTGATAATGCAGTGCATATAGTTTCATGTCAAAATCTTATTATTGATCGTAATGGTTTAAGTGTCAGTGCAAAAGCAGTCAATTTAAACGACGGGGAACTTATTGACAGCACGAAATGGAATATATGTGCCAATGATTTTAGTATAAATATTCTGAGAAACAAGATTATAAGCGTATGTTTTAGCGGAGAGTTGAATATACCGCCTTTTGGTAAAAACTCTCTTATTCCGTATTCTGCAGATTATAACAATATTACCCAAAAGTTTGATTTTAAATGCGGTATTAGCGGAG
>JAEEXW010000325.1 GCA_016287995.1 Bacteroidales bacterium | reverse complement strand
GAGCGAAGTAATCCAACCGTGACAATGAACCAAATCTGGCGACCAGCGGAGTTTTTTTACTGTTTCCAAAACACCGCGGGCAAAAAATATCGCTCTTTCGTCGTTGTCTTCAAAAAAGTTGCCGTTTTCGTCCGTTACAATACCTTTGCGTTGAAAAAAATCTTCGTTGTCAATAAAATACACCTGCATTCTTGCCGATTGTATTGATGCTACTTTTATAACAAGAGAGTGATCGGTATCGTCAATTATAAGATTCATACCCGAAAGTCTTATGACCTCGTGGAGCATGTTTCTGCGCTCGTTTATTGAGCCGTAACGAGGCATAAATGCACGGATTTCCTTCTTCTTTTCCTGAATGCCCTGAGGAAGATACCTGCCGATTACCGACATTTCTGTTTCCGGCAAATAAGGGGTTATTTCTTGTGAAACGAATAAGATTTTTTTCTTTTCCATAAGGTTCAAGATTTATCTGTGAATAACATTCTGTAAATCGGGTGCAAAGATAATAGTTTTTTTTCTAATTTTTGCAAAAAAAAACTTTAATTTTTTTATCACTTATCTTCCTTTTGTAATGTGAACTTGAAATCGCTGCCGATTCCGGGCATAGATTCTACCCAGATTTTGCCGCCCATAAGTTTTACAAAATGGTATGCAATACCTAAACCCAAGCCGTTTTTGCCAGTTTCATCGCTAAGGAAGTTTTTATCGTCAAAAATACTTTCGCTCTGTGCCGAGGTAAGTCCGGAGCCGGTGTCGTAGACGTTTATTAAAATAAAATGTTCCGGGTCTTCATCGTAATTTTTAACGTCAACGATGATGTCGCCGCCGTGCGGGGTGTATTTTACGGCGTTTGAGATCAGGTTGTCAATGACAGTTTCGGTCATTTTTCTGTCAGCAAACACGCGGTGAACGCCCGGCGTTTCGTAAATAAGGGTAACGGTTTTGCTTTTGCTCTGAGCCATATAACGGTCGATACAATCCTTAATAATAGGGTCTGTATCAAAGTTTTTCATATCGGCTGTGATGGTGTTGTTGATGATTTTGGAGCGGATTTCAAGTTTTTCCAACTTGTTGCAGACGTATGAGTTGTTGACTTTTGCCTTTTCCAAATCCGATTTTATGGCAGCGTTTTGAGTCTCCTCCACCAACCTTTTCAGCAAGACTTCGTTCTTTTTTAGTCTGTCTGTAAGTTCATAAAGTGTTGACGCGTAGAGTTTTGTCTGCACTTTCATAAATGTTTCTGCCTCGGATTTTTTTTCGGTCATTATGTCTTTTTCTGCTTTCAGTTGCAGAATGTTGCTCAGTTTTGGCAAAAATTCCTTAAAGTTTACGGGTTTTGTAATGTAATCCACCGCACCCATACTCAGTCCTCTTATCAACTCTTCCGATTCGTCTATTGCGGTAATGAAAATTACGGGAATTTCGCTCGTTTGAGGAATAGACCTCAACTCCCTTAACACGTCAAAACCGTCCATATCGGGCATCGCAATGTCAAGAAGAATCAAGTCAGGTTTTTTTTCTTGTGCAATTTCTATACCCTGAGCACCGCTTTTGGCAATCAACACAATGTAACCCTCTTCAAAAAGGGTTCTGTCTAAAAGTTGAAGATTGACGGGATTATCGTCAACGCATAATATAGAGTAACTGTTAGTATGTCTCATAAATCCTTGTTAAATAATGTCCGTGCAAAATTAAGAAATTATTACTGAAATTGCAACAAAAATTGACCCATTTTTCTTAAAGCCGCGCCTCTGTGCGAAATTTTATTTTTTTCTTCTGACGAAATTTCCGCCATTGTCCTTGAAAATCCCTCCGGCAAAAACACCGGATCGTAACCAAAACCGTTTTTGCCGTGCTTTTCTTTTGTGATAACACCGTTTACAATGCCTTCAGAACAATATACCTTGCCTTCCAAAACCAAAGCCACGACAGTAAAAAATCTTGCTTTGCGGTTTTCGATTCCTTCGAGGTTTTTTAAGAGTTTTTTCATATTGTCTTCGGAGTTTTTGCCTTCGCCGGCATAACGCGCCGAATACACACCCGGTTCGCCGCCGAGAGCCTCAACTTCCAAGCCCGTATCGTCAGAAAAACAGTTTACTTTGTATTTTTCCCATAGATACCACGCTTTTTCTATGGCGTTGTCTTTGATTGTATTTCCTGTTTCGGGAATATCCTCCAAACAGTTTATGTCTTTGAGCGAGAGGATTTTATGATTTGTGATAATCTCCTGTGCCTCTCTTAACTTGTTTAAATTTCCTGTTGCAAAAACCAAATCCATAATTTTTTTTATTTTTTAGCATAAATACCATTCCTGTAAATAATTCTGACGTGTGCCGCACGAGGGACATTCTGTTAAAAATGCGTCCATAGAAGTTCCGCAGTTTTTGCAGCGTAACGCCACACCGCCTAAGTTTTCAAGCGAAAATTCGCGTTTTACACGTTTAAGCCTCAAAGTTTTTTCCGTTTGACGGCTTTTGAATTTTCCGCCGTCTACAAAAACTTCCCGTACCAAAACATCAATTCTGACAATATCACCGTCCTTTTCAATCGTTGTATAATCAACTAAGTCAAAGTCAATTACGTTTTTAAAATTTTCGCTTTCAAAATACAGTTTTTGAAGTTCGTAATTCAAATTGGTGAAAAATATGTTCTTATTTATTATTGAAAAGTTTTCTTCCCAAAATTTTTCTTGTGCCTTGTTGATTTTTTCTTTGTGAAGTTTCAGAGGCAGAAGTATGAAAAACGAATCCAAATAATAAAACACATAATAAAACACCAGACTCAAAAGTGCCGTCCCGAACAAAACTTTCGTCATATCCCAGCCGTTGAAAGTGCGCCCCGTCGTCTTAAAGTAAACAAAACTTAACACGAAAGAGACTATTACGGCAACTAACAACGTAACTTTTTTATAAGAATCGGAGTGCATTACGAGGTCGGTGTGATATTTTGTACCGAGGTTTTTGGTTTCGTAATCCATGTTGTAAGCCGTTCCGCAATACGGACACTCGCCGCTTTGAATGTCGATGTCCGCGCCGCAGTTCGGGCATTTTTTTGCCGAGGACGCATTTATAAAGGTGTATTTTATGCGCGGGTCAAAATTGAAAAGTTTAAAAACGGACTTTCCGCCCCGAATGTAGTTTTTTTCGAGGCGGATACCGTTTTCGATGTTTTCTTTCAGGGTTTCAAAACTGTTTTTCTCAACCGTTTTGTTGCCTGATTTGTAAACTGTTACAAGGCTGAGACCGAAGTCTTTCAGCCTTTTTAAATATTTCTTGTCTGATAACTGCATAACGTTATTATTGTTCTTTCGGCAGCATTATTACGTTGACGTGGTCGTATTTTTCGTAAAGTTCTTTGCAGTAGTTTTTTATGTCCTGCAAGGTAACTTCCTTGATTTTTTCTACGAAGTCCGTGTGAGTGTCCGTCGAATAAAGACCGTAATCCTTTATTGTTTCAAGCCAGTAATGATTGTCTTTGATTTGCTCCTTGTAGTGTTTCTCGAAATATTCTTTTGCCTTTGTCATAAGAACCTCGTCAAAACCGTTTTCAGAAATCTCTTTGACAATCTTGTACATAATGTCCTGCGCTTCCTGAGCGTGTTCGGGTTTTACGGGGCAGTTGAAAATCATTATGTCTTTTGCCATCTTGTCGTCTTCGCCGTGTGCAAACTGACTGTATGCGCCCGCGCTGTAAGCGATTGATTTTTCCTCGCGGATTTCGTTGAAGAATTTCTCGCCCAAAACCTCAGCCGTTATCTGTGCGACTGCGTAGTTTTTGGTGTTGTAGGCTTTGTCTGAATAGAGATAATCGTAAATCATCGACTGCGGAGTTTCCATTTTTTGAGAAAAGACAATGTCTTTTTTGCCGGAATGTAAATTCTCGCGGCCTTTGACAAAATGCGG
>JAEEXW010000324.1 GCA_016287995.1 Bacteroidales bacterium | reverse complement strand
TAATTTTCAGATAATTATTTTTGAATTATTTTTCGTCGAACTCACGTTAAATATAAAATTTGTGTTTATTAATTAGACAACAGAATTACGAAAATATTACAGTTTTTTTGAAGTTTTTTTTCATCCAACAAAAAATTTTTGTTTATCCCGCAAAAACATTTACATTTGCATTGTCAAACCATAAATGAATAGTAATGACAACAGCAACTGCAACAATACGAGAAAGGCGGAGTTTTCCCAACGGGAATTTCAACAACGCCCAAATGGAAGTGTTGAAAATTTTCAACAACGATTTCACCGATGACCAATTGTCAAGGCTGAGAATGGTCTTGGTAAAATTCCTCAACGAAATGGTTCAAGAGGAAATTACACGCAAACTCTCAGCCGGAGAACTCAGTTTGGAGTCAATACAAAACCCTGAAATGCATTACAGAAGCAAAACTGCAACGGTATGAAACAGAGGATTGTATTGGATACGAACTGTCTTGTCCAGATTGTCGCCAAACAAGCACGGTACGGTTTTGTTTGGAATAACATTTTGAACGGGGAAACCATTTTGTGCGTTACACCCGAAATCTTGTTTGAATATGAAGAAATCCTGACAAAATTTTACGGACACAACGTCGCAAGAATGGTTGTAGAGATGATATTGATTCTTCCCCAAACGGAAAAATACGACATCTATTATCACTGGACATTAATCACGGAAGATCCTGACGATGACAAATTTGTTGACTGCGCCGTCATTTCCGGTGCAAAGTATTTAGTCAGCAACGACAAGCATTTTAATGTCCTGTCCAAAATATCATTTCCCAAAATTGAGGTAATCAGACTCGCCGAATTTGCAGAAATATAAGGGCGATTGAAATGCAGGCATCACTGCCTGCAAATCAATCACAACTTCTTACTTTCCCAACTCTTCTTCAAATTTTTGCTTGTAATACTCCGCGCCGTTGAATCCAATGTGAAAATCTTTCACCTCGCCGTCTTTGCCGACAATGACATATAACGGAAGATACATTGACGCTTGGAATTTATTAAGCACGCCGTTAAACTTATAATTTTGAAGCGGAAAAAGATGCCCTTTGGTTTTATTTCTGAAATCCTTCCAATCCGTCCCAAAATCCCTCGCAATATACACAAATTCAACGCCCTTGCTTAAAAATTCGTCTTCCAATTTTATTGTCTCGAAAGTCATTGTCCGGCTTTCTTTACCAAACGCATCAAAAAATTCCAACAGCACAACTTTGCCTTTGTAATCCTTTATCAAATCCGCAAAAACAGAATCGCCGGTTTGTGCAAAAAAGTACTCCATTTCCTTGCGGTATTTTTCGCTTTTGACATTGGAAAGAAAATGCTGCTTTTCCTCATCTGTAAAAGCATACACATAATCGTCTCCCATTTTGTCCTTATAAAGATCAAAAAACTCGAACCTCAACAAGTCCACAAAATCATCGCTGAAACCCAAATCTTTTACTTTTTTCGGATCGATAAATCCGCCTACACACATAATATAGGGGTTATTATCTTGGACAATTTCAATAGTATCTCGTTGATTTTTAAGATATTTCATCACAAAGGTAACGCCCCATGGACTCAGCAAAACTTCCTGTTCGTTGAAAAGTTGCGGATTTTGCTTGAAAAAATCTTCCGCCTCTTCGCATCCGACAATCTCCGAAGCAAATTTGTAAAGCGTTACATTTTTGTTGTAATGAACAAATTTTTTTGACAGCGGCATTTTGCTTTGCGCGACAAATTTTGCCAAAAGCGTTGTGTCATCTACAAATTTTTTATAACGTCTGTCATAATAAGAAGTAGAATCAGGATACCAGTTGTTGTATTCTCTAATATTCTGACTTACAAGATAATTGAAAAACAAATCCTGCTCGCGGAAAAATCTCTGATTGTTGCCCATGGCGTAATGTTCGTTTCTATAACCGAAAACATCAAAAGTCTCGCGTGAAAGGAAAAACGACAGCGTGTCATCAGGCTCGATAATTGACGGCAAATAAATGACTTCGCCCCAATTTTCAAGCAGATTGCCGTCATGAATTTCGCTGACACCCTCGGTCGGAACTCTGAAAACATATCTTTCGCCGTAATGCTCCGTCGTGTCAATGATATGCGACCCGCAGCCGTGAAAACCGTTATTGTTCATTTTCTCGATGTCCAAATATTTGGTATGATTACCAGAATGAAACCGCCTTGAAAACGAATTAAAACCCTTAGCCGTGTTTCTTTCGTAATAGTTTACCGTCGCAGAGTCGTAACGGTTGTAAACATACGGCGCAAAATCCGTTGTATCTTCCTTAACGAAAGGGAAATACGACATTTTTTGCAAATACACATCGGCTATTTTTTTCACTTCCAACGGGGAAATGTTTTCTACGCCCTCAGGATAAATGATTTTGAAATATTTTTCGCCGTCAACAGTTATCGTTGAATCGCTTAAAACATTGACTGACAAAGTTTTTTGAGCGTTTTTGTTTTCCAAGACGATTTCTTTTTCCGTAACGGATTTGTATTTCCAAAAATCGTTTTTTATGACAGCAAATTCTTCAAAAAAACCGTAATCGTAATTACCGTTTTGTTCATTAATCCAGTTTCCGACGAGTTGTTTTGGTATTTCGCTGCCGTAAGGGTTGCAGGCGGCAAACATCACCGCCGTTACAACTGACAATATTATCTTTTTCATGATTTATTCCGTTGATTATACAGTTCCACAATTTCGTTGATAGAGATTTTGAGAATGTCGATTTCGTTGAAAAAATCTTTAAGTTGCTCATTCATAAACATCTCTCTGCGCATTTGAAGGATTTTTTCCGCCGCACCTTCCGCCACAAAATATCCTATTCCGCGCTTGTTGAAAATGATGTCTTTGTTTTGCAAAAAATCGTATGAGCGGACTACGGTGTTGGCGTTTACTTCCAACCCGGAAGCATATTCTCTGACCGAGGGAATACGCTCATTTTCAGCGAATTTGCCGGTTAAGATTTCGCCGCAGATTTTATCGGCAATCTGCAAATATATCGGTCTGCTTTCTTTGAAATCCATAATTTTTTAATGTTTAAGAGTTAAACGTTTGAATCTTCTGTAAGCGATTGCTGTGCAAACCGTTACGACCAAAAAGCCGACTGCGAGTTGAAAAATTGTAATTCTGTAACTTTCAGCCGCGAGATAGTTGCCGAATTGGTGTATCCATTCAGGCTTCGGAATATTTTTGCCGAAATTAGCGAGCATTATCGTCGAAAAAATAATAATTCCGACCAAAACGCCAAGCATTTTTCCGGCTGCTTTTTTGAAAAAAATCGCTCCTGCCAAAATCATAATGCCTGAAAAACAGAGATACAGACAAAACAACAACCGCGCACCTTCCCACGTGGAAACCTCTGAGCCGTCATACCTTAATTGCGGCGTTATCCAAATGGTAAAAAACGCAAACAGCGCAGGAATCAGCCAAAAAACCGAAAATTTTGCCCAGAATTTTTCGGCGGTCGAAGCGGGTTGCATAAGGTCGGGAATCATGGTTTTGTTCCAGCCCGCATAGGCAAACATCATGCTCGAATAAATCACGCCGATAAACAGCAAACCTTTTGACACATTCGCAATCATTAAAACTATGTTTCTCTGAATCTGCGGAATCATCAAAAGCGTGTCAGCCAACACGATGACGCTGAGGATAAAAACCGCCGTCGCGATATATATTGTTTTGATTTTGGTGAGTTCGAGCCGAAAAACGTTCCAAAACCTTTTAAAATTAAATTCTTCCATAATTTTTACCAGTTTAAAAGTTTGAATTTCATTTCTTTACGGCGGTATACGAAATACGCAGCCGTTAAATTAATCAGCGTTAACAAGCCGAAAAAAAGCCCCGTTACAAGGAACAGGTTTTTGGGTGTCTCATCATTTGAAATAAAG
>JAEEXW010000323.1 GCA_016287995.1 Bacteroidales bacterium | reverse complement strand
GAAAAGTATGCGTTGTTTAAAATACGATGTCCAAAACATCTGCATTTCAACAACAAAAGTACGTCCACTAATATCCACACACAAAACATCTACAATGCTGTCTTTAAGGTCGGGGATTATCGGCAACTCTTCGGGCTGAAGATATTTTATCGTTTTTACTTCGTCTTCCAAAGGCAGCATCGCGTTCAAAAAGCTGATTGTCAAATCTTCGTTGCGTCCGAAAATTTTTTTAAATAAAATGTCCGCGCGGGGGTCGTAATATTTCATAGCGTTAATTTTTTTATTTTCCGCAAAAATAATGATTTTTTCAGTTTTTTGCAAAAAAAATGGCTGCCGATTTTTCGACAGCCAGTTGTTAACTTAGTTCTGCATATCACGGACAAGTCTGATAGGCACTTTGAAACCGTTATTACCATCTCCTGTTGCATACCCTGCATTTCCTGTTGAAGTTTTATCAAAATAGAACCAGCCGTGATGCCAAGTTTCAAGTCTATCGCTTGACCAATACCAAGCATTGTAATTCTGACCTTGATGTCCGTCATGTCCGGCAGCAGGGAAATAAACAGATCCGTAATCGTTCTTATATGTCCTGCCGTTATTCTCCCAGTTTTTAGAAGTAGAGGCATTAACCATGGCTGTAAATTCAGCATTAGACGGCATACGGTAACCATCGGGAATTGGAATCGGAGTTACCCCAGTGTTCCATGAATATTCATTACCGAAATCAGTACTTGTACTTGCTCCAATATTTTTAAGAGTCCAAAGAACACTAACGCTTGGACCTAAATCCACTACATCCGTTCTGTCTGCTCTGTAAACTTTTCCGCCTGCAACAGTCATTGTTTTAACCAAATTGCCCGTAACTTCCGTACCATTAGGTATTGCAAACCAAATCTTTTTATTGCTGTTAGGTGTGTAATCAGCTGAATTTCCGCCGATTGTCAAATTAAATTTGGTCTGGTTTGAAGACAACAAAAACTCCAAATATGCGTAATTGTCATCAAGATTGATAGTTTCAGCATTTGATTTGAACGTAGAAGTATACTGATGACTGCAATTTGACATTGCAACAGCCAACGATGTTGTAGATTGTACAATGGCATCACCTGCCTCACCAAAAGAGCCGGTAATGTCAAAACCGTTCAAAAAATCGTCTTCGGTTTTGTCTTCTGCAAGGGTGATTTCGCCTTTAAAAACAAAATTATCACCTTCTTTATCAAGTACCAAATCCGTTTCTTCAATATTATCGGCACTTACGATGTGCATTTTTGTTCCTTTGTCATCATCGGTAAAATTTACCGTAAATTTAGAAACATCGTTACCGTCTTGTGCATACGCAATTTTTGAAATCGAATTGCCCGTATTGACCTTTACAGAAAAAGGAATTACAACTTTTTCAACTTTGGGTTGATTTTCAACGCTTTTTTCATCGTTGCTATCGTCTTTGCTGCAAGATGCCAAAAACAAAACTGCTGCCGCAAAAGGCAGAACTTTTAAGAATACTTTTGTCATTTTCAGTTCCTCCTTTTTTTAAATGTCTTCGTTTCCATAGTTAAAATGTGTACCGTAACTGCCGTTGGTTTTTGCGCCGCTTGCCGCCAAAAGTTTCGGCGTATCTTCGAGGTCTATTACCTCAAAATCGGGTTTGACGTATTTCTTTTTCGTCGTTACGTCTTGTACGACTGGATTTGCTATTTTTTGCATATTCTGAAAAATTAAAAATTAAAAAATAAATTAATTGTCCTTTCTGCCGGGGGTTTACACACCCCGTCTATTGTATGTCGTCCTTCCAGCCGGGGGTTTACACACCCCGTCTATTATGTGTCGTCCTTTCAGGACTCGGTTTCCGATGGCGTCCGGAAGCCAAACCCCGGAGGGGTGATACATAATAGACGGGGGTGTGAACCCCCGGTAATACATCACCCGATAATACATCACCCACGGTAATACATCACCCCCGGTAATACACCCCGGTAATGCGCCACGGTAATACATCACCCACGATGAATAAAAACAAAAATCCCTTGCAGACAGAATTTAGAAATTCCGTCCGCAAGGGATTCGTCTATCATCAAATATATGTAAAGTGTCTACATCAAGGTATAAAGATACCGTTGCGTTGCGTTGCGTTGCGTTGCGTTGCGTTGCGTTGCGTATCAAAGATACGATTTTTTATTGAGTTTTGCAAATTTTTCATCGTAAATTTACATTAAATTTAGTTTTGGTTGTTTTTTCTCACAGCGCAAAGAAAATATAAAACAAATAATTTAACAAATGTTAAATATTAAATTATTGTAAAGTTTTAATTTCGTCGGGAGAAAGACCAGTTACAGCAGCGATATAATTAATATCGTCGCCGTGCTGTTTCATTGTACGGGCAATTTCCCGCATAGCGTCAGCACGACCTTTTTCGATGCCTTTTTCGATGCCGATTTTTTCGCCTTCTTCGCGTCCTTCTGCACGTTCGCGCTCCATTGCCGACTTTTCAGTGCTGATATTAAGCCAATACTGATTATATGCCAACAATTCGCCGGGTGTAAACGCTGAACGCCTTAATAATTCCAAAGCCTCAAATGTTTCTTCGTTCGCCAAAAGTTCAGGGTCGGCATCGTCGGTGTTTTCGTCAATTTCCGTTAAAAATCTTAACCACAAATCGTGCATTTTCTTCTCAGCACGGTTTTGAGGCGTGTAATTCGGCAAAACAATAAAAACCATTGACAAATCCGTACGTATGTCGGAAGTATGTTTTTTATTCGTCAAATAATATTCTTGAATGTACTCGTTTCCGTATTTAGGAAACGCCTTAACATCGTTTACCAAACACAAAGCATAAACGTCCTTCAATTCGCCAAAACTTTTTCCTTTATCTAACTGTTTTGCGTACATTGAAGCGGCATTAAAGATGGTCCGCGAAAAAAATTCCGTGTTCCAATACGACTGCATTTCTACGATAAAATGTCTGCCGTGATTGTCGGTACAATAAACGTCAACAATAGAATATTTTTTGCCCGGATTTTCTGGAATATTCTCCGGCGAAAGATATTCCACTGTTTTTATTTCCATGCCCTCAGGTAACGGCAAAAGAGCGTTCAAAAGGCTCAAAACGAGGTTCGGATGCTCGCCAAAGACTTTTTTGAACGTTAAATCCGCTTTTGGATCAAGATATTTCGACATGATTTGCAAGGATTAAAAGTTTGACGGCAAAGATAATCATTTTTGATTAATCCGCAAATAAAAAAAAAACGACTACCGAAAAACGCATTTCGACAGTCGTTTTTTTTTTATAAGTTGTTCGGCGCGACCTTGAAGCACGGACTGCGCCAAAGCCGTTATTAAACAATTTTATATTTAATTATAACATCCTTATTCCGACATATTTTTCACATACTCCAACTCCGGCAAATGCTTGAAACCGTAGAACTTAACAGCGTTCTCGCCGAGGAATGCCGCTTTTTCAGAGTCGGTAAAAGCGTCGCTCTTGACCACAAAATCGTATGACATCTTGTAAGTAATAGCACAGATTGTGCGGGGATAGTCGCTGCCCCACATCAGTTTGTTGATACCAACAAGGTCGGAGGCTTCGCGAATGGCTTTTACGGCAGACGGAAACGGATAAAACTCGCTGTTGTAGAGCCAAGTAATGCCGCCCGATTCAATGAAAACATTAGGATTGCGGGCAAGAAGAATTTGATTTTTCCAATTTTTGGAAGTGGCAAGTCCAAAATGTCCTATGGCGATTTTGAGGTTGGGACATTCGGAAATAACTTCCTGAAACTCAGCAATCTGTCTTTCATTGTCGGCAAGGCACATCGAGAAAATCATATCGCTATTCTCCATAAACTTCATTGACGGCAAAAGGTCGGACATCGGTCTACTGATACGATGTCCGGGAATTGCAATGCCTTTGAAACCTCGTGAATACAAGGCTTTTACATCACTCAA
>JAEEXW010000322.1 GCA_016287995.1 Bacteroidales bacterium | reverse complement strand
TCGTCAAACCACTCAGGCTGAGGACTGGGAAGGTTTCAAAAAAGAGGCTGAGGCTTCTAACTTGAAAGACAAAGACTTGATTTTGAGAGTTCTTTCTATGTATTCAGATCCTAACGTAAGAGAGAGAGAAATCAAAAACATCTCTGCCGCTTACACTGGTCTTAAAACTTCGGTTCTTCCCAAACTTCGTCGTTCAGAAATCAAAGCAGTTTTGGAAACCAAAGAGAAAACAAATGCTGAGTTGATTTCTTTGTCAAAATCTGCTCCGACTCAACTTACAAAAGAAGAGGCTCTCTACGCTTCTACTTTGGCTGACCTTGATCCGCAGACCAAAATCAACTTGTTGAAAGATTACACCTCTAAAAACCCCAACGATTGGAGAGGTTTCAACAATCTTGGTGTTAACTACGTAAAAACCGGCGACCTCGCATCTGCTAAAACACAGTTTGAAAAGGCTAAATCAATCGACGGTAACCAAGGCGCAGTTTACAATAACCTCGGTGTTGTAGATTATTCTAACAACAATGTTGAAGGTGCAAAAGAGAATTGGAGCAAGGCTAAAAACTTTGGTTCACAAGAAGCTGGTTATAACCTTGGCGTTATCAATATCCGCGAAGGCGAATATGGTAAAGCAGTTATTAACTTTGGTTCAGTTCCCACATTCAACAAGGCTCTTGCTGAGACTCTTAACAGAAGCACTGCTGATGCTAAATCTACTCTCAACAATGTAGAGTCTGAGGACGCTTGGGTTGATTACCTCAAAGCTATCGTTGCTGCTAAAAACAGTGATCAGGATGGTGTGATGACCAACTTGAAAAACGCTTGCAAAAAGAACTCTGAACTCAAAAACTACGCTAAAAACGACGTAGAGTTCATTCGTTACTTTGAGGAAAGCGCATTCAAAGCGATTGTTGACTAATTGAATTATGTTGACTATATAAGAGGTTGCCCCTAAAAAGGCAGCCTTTTTTTATAACAATTTTAAATAGAAAAGAATATGATGAGAAAAATAATTTTTGCGGTATTGGTTCTGACGTTTTTGGCGTCGGTTTCGGGTTGTAAGAGCGGTTATAAGACTGTTCCGTGTCCGAAGTTTCACCATATCGCCTTTTGATTTTTGTTATGGAAATAATATCGGGAATTGACAATTTCCCTTGCGGAAACCCTGCTTGTGTTACAGTCGGCACTTTTGACGGTCTGCATATAGGTCATCAGGCGGTTTTGAGGCAGTTGAAGGAAACAGCCATAAGAAAAGGCCTTAAAAGTGCTGTCATAACTTTTTCGCCCCATCCGAAACAGGTTCTGTTGCCGGGGGCGGATATTTGTTTTGTCCTTTCTCAAAAAGAAAAAATAGAGGCGTTTTCAAAATCCGGAATCGATTTTCTCGTGTTTCACCCTTTCAGCAGAGAATTTGCCGGACTTACGGCGGAAGAATTTTTTAAAGACATGCTTTGCAAAAAAATGAATATGAAGCACTTAATCAAGGGCTTCAACAATCATTTCGGCAAAGACAGGCTCTCTGATATTTCCGTTATCAGAAAATACGGCTTGGAGGCGGGGTTTGAAGTTACCGAAACCGAAAAACTTTTGTCCGGCAGTTCCGATTTTCCCGTATCTTCCACAACCGTCCGACGGCTGATTCACGAGGGCGCGGTTGACAAGGCGGCTGAGATTTTGGGCTACAATTTTTTTATAACGGGAAAAGTTGTCCACGGCAGACATCTCGGCAGACAGATAGGTTTTCCGACGGCAAACATTTTGTCGGACGACAAAAACAAAATCATCCCGAAATCAGGCGTTTACGAGGCGTTTTGCGTTTTGGACGGCGTAAAATACCCCGTTATGCTTAATATCGGCAGCAATCCTACCGTCAACGCAGATGAGGACAAAATATTTTTTGAAGCCCATATTATAGGCTTTTCCGGGGATGTGTATTCAAAGGAAATAACTGTAACTTTGATAAAAAGACTTCGGGACGAAAAAAAATTTTCCTCGTTGGAGGAGTTGAAAAAACAGTTGGAAGAGGATAAAACAAAAATCTCCGTATAAAAAATTATACGGAGATTTTTTTAGTTATGAAGAAAAAAATATTACTCCATTTGTGCTTCCATTTCCTCGGTAACTTCGAGGTTGTGGTATACGGCTTGAACATCATCGTCTTCTTCAAAAGCCTCAATCATTTTCAAAACCGAAACGCCCTCGGCAGTAGAAAGTTCTTTCATGTTGTTGGGTATGCGCTGCAACGAAGCGTTTGTTGCAACAATTCCCAAACTGTCGAGTTGTTTCTGGAATGTGGCAAAACCTTCCATAGAAGTATATGCAACGAGTGATTTCGTGCCTTCTTCTTCGTCTTCCACAACATCGTCAAAATCGTCTGCGCCAGCCTCAATTAATTCCATCTGAAATTCGTCAACGTCTTTGCCGTCTGGAACGGGAATTGTGAAAACGCCTTTTCTGTCAAAAAGGAAACTCAAAGAGCCGTTGGTTCCGAGGTTGCCGTTTCTCTTGTTGAAAATAGAGCGGATAGAAGCCACGGTACGGTTGTTGTTGTCGGTAAGACACTCTATAAAAACTGCAACGCCGCCCGGAGCGTAACCTTCAAACGTAATTTCCTGATAATTAACACCGTCGCCGGCAGATTTAGAGATAGCGCGTTCGATGTTGTCTTTTGGCATCGAAACGCCTTTTGCGTTTTGGATAGCGGTTCTAAGTCTCGGGTTGCCGTCCGGATCCGGACCGCCTTCTTTTACTGCAACAGCGATTTCTTTTGCGATACGTGAAAACATGGCTGAACGTTTAGCGTCCAAAGCACCTTTTTTCCTTTTAATGGTTGACCATTTATTATGTCCTGACATAATTATTTAACTTTTTCTAAATTATTTTTTTACGGGGCAAAATTAAAAAAAAAACTTCACCTGACGCAAAAAAATATGACTTTTTTTAGCATATCTGCAAAAAAAAAGAGAATCCTGTTCTATGGATCCTCTTCTTTAAACAACCCGCATTCAAAACTATCCGGGTCTTGCTTGCTACCGTGAGTAGTCTCTGGTGTTTTCCACAACGATGTAACTGCCCGTAGAATAGTGCAATTCTTCAATTACGTTGATTTTTGAACCGTTAAGCAATGCATTAACCCACATGCCTAATTTAGACTGTCTCTCCTCAATACCCGTAAGTTTGGTAAAGGGTAATTTAACTTTTATCGTTCTCATTTTCTTAAAAAATTAAAGTTGTTAAAAAATAAAGTTGTTGTTGTTGGTAATCTTGTTTTATTGATTACGCTGCAAAATTATAACTATAATTTTTATTATGCAAATTTTTCTTTGAAAATTTTATAAAAGACTTAAAAAAATATATGTTTTTCTTGTCTTTTTGATACTTTTTGGGCGTAAAAATCCTCATTACAAGTGGTTGTAATGCATATTTTACTTATATTGTTAAACTTTGTTAAAATTTATAATCAGACGGGACTATAACCTTAGGGATATACCAATTCCCGTAGTATTTTTTTGTATCAATGATATTGCCGTCTTTATCAAGGTAACGGCGTTTTGAATCTTTTTTTGTTTTATAACATTTGCCGTCCAAAACAGCTGCTTTTATGGTGTCAACCATCGCTTCAAGGGTAATTTTTGGATATTTTTCGCCCAATGCTGCGCCTATTTCGTTGTTGAGCATATCCATACGGCTTAGGATACTGTCCTGAGTTACGTGGTTTTTGGTACCGTTTTGCTCAAAATCAATTCTATTACCTTCTTCGTGAGCCTTGCCCAAGAGGAGGGCTTTTTTTGCTCCGATTTTTTGACTGCAAAGTGCCATCCAAAGCGTGTGCTTGAAAGCGTCAAGTTGTCCGCCTACGCCGTCGCCGTCCAACTCCTTGTTTTTACGGCATTTACTAACTTGCACTTCTACTATATCGCGGATTTTATATGTTTTGAAGGCTGCGATAGGGTGGCGGAGTACCCAGC
>JAEEXW010000321.1 GCA_016287995.1 Bacteroidales bacterium | reverse complement strand
GGGTTATGAAAAGCGGACGTTATTAAAAAATTCCCAAAAATATATTTTTATGCGAAAATTTTTTTTATTGATATGCCTTTGGCTTTGTGGTGTTTTTAATTTGGCGGCTCAGCACCCGTTTTCTATGAAATGGCGGGTGCTAAAAAACGACAGATTGAAAATTATTTACCCGGAAGGGCTTGATAATGAAGCGTTAAGATTAAGAAACGGAATTACGGCGGTTTTTCAGGGCGACACTCTCGCTATGAAAGCCTCGCCCCGCCGCGTGCCTTTGGTTTTGTCCACAACTTCTGTTACTTCAAACGGTTACGCAACACTTTTCCCGTATCATTTGATGTTTTATTCCAAGCCGATGGACGACTGTTCGCTTGCTTCAACCGAATGGATTGAGGCTTTGATGACTCACGAATACCGTCATATTGTGCAGTATGATGTTCTGGATCACGGCTTTACAAAGTTTGCCTCGTGTCTTTTCGGGGCTTACGGTAGAAGTACGCTGTCGTATTCTGTACCGCAGTGGTTTTATGAAGGCGACGCCGTTTTTGCCGAAACCGTTTTAACAAGTCAGGGCAGGGGACGGGCGGCTAATTTTGACCGCGCTATTGCTGCTGTTATTTGTGGAGCGGGAAAAGATTTTGGTTATGACAAAATGCTTTTGCGTTCTTACAGAGACTTTTTGCCGTCGCATTATCCGTTTGGTTATATGCTTGTTACAAAGGCGAGAAGGGATTTTGGCGAAGAAATTTTCAATAAGGCAATCAGACGTTCTAACTGGTATTCTTTTATGCCGTATGCTTTTTCAATCGGTTTTAAGCACTATTCGGGAATTAGCCTTTCTGAAAATTATAAAAACGCTTTTTCAGAATTGAAGACGTTTTATTCTAACCGTATGGATTCTATGAAAGCCGTTGATTATAAAAAAGTTAACACGTTAAAAAAACGCTATTATACCAATTATAATTCGCCGCGTTTTATTAGCGATACTTCTATTGTATGTATAAAAAGTTCGATGTCAAAGTCGGCGCGTTTTGTTGAAATTTCGCTCTCGGGCAAAGAGAGAGTTTTGCAGACTACCGATGCGGACGAGTTTGATACTGACGGCAAAATTTTGGTTTATGCCTCCAAAGTTCCGGACCTTAGGTGGACACTCAGAGATTATTCTGATATTGCCGTTTATGACTTGAAAACCGGTAAAAAACAGTTAATTACAAAAAAGCAAAAATATTTTTCGCCGGCACTTTCCCCGGACAGCAAAAAAATCGCTGTTGTGGAATTTTCTCAAAACCGTATTTGCAAAGTCGTAATACTTTCGCTTGAAAGAGACTTTTTGGGTAAATATAAAACATCGGTTTTGAAATGTCTTCAAATGCCAGAAAATTCTTATGTCAGGGGGCTTGAATTTTTGGATTCCGACACATTGGTTTATGTTGTGAATGTTGATAACAAAAATTCTGTTAAAAGGTTAGCAATCAGCACTTTAATGGAAGAAACTCTTGTGCAGCCAACGCAAGAAAATATTAGCGGTATTTGCACTAATGATAACAAAGTTTTTTATATTTCGGATGTTTCGGGTGTAGAAAACATTTATGAGGTTTCGGGCTCTGAAATCCGTCAAATTACCAATTCAAAATATGGTGTTTCTGATCCTGATATTAGAAATAATAAATTGATTTTCAGCGATTTTGGTTTCAAGGGTAATGATATTTCCGTTTGTGAAGATTTATCCGGAACAGGCAAAAATATCATAATGCCGCTAAATTATTTTGTGCCGGTTCTCGAAAAAAATCCGAGGCAAAAAGTAGATTTCATTGCCACTCTTAAAAACGGAGAATGCACTAACCGTTCAAGACGTTATCATCAATTTAGCGACCCTGTAAGAATTTACGGTTGGATTCCGAATTCCGGCGACGGTTACGTTCAGGGGACGGTGTATTCACAAAACACGTTAGGCACTCTGTTTTTGAACGCAACCGGGACTTACGATACCGACAAAGAGTTTTTTAGAACCGACATAAACTGCTTATACACAGGTTTTTATCCTGAAATTCAGTTTAATGCTTCTCTCGGCGACAATGCCGATTATTGCGCCGTAAAAATGCCTTTTGGCGGCACCCAGATTCGTAAGTTTGCGTGGAAGGAAAATATTTATTCTTTGACATTTAGAGTGCCGTTTGATTTTTCGCGGTTTGAAAATTCGCAAAAACTTTCCGTTTCGACAGGAATTTCGCTTTATTCGGTCTCTGACAAGATAATTTCCAATTATGACGACATGGGCAACGGAGATTTTCCCGTCTTGAACGGCGGCTTGAATTATTCGTGGTCAAAACCGAAAGCGTACAGAGATTTTAAAAATCCGCTGTCGGTGGACTTTTCTTTCGGCTTGAAAAAATCTGCGGACGAAAAATTGGATGCAGAAATGTTTTCTTTTGACGCGGCGTTGACTGTTCCCGGATTTTTTAATCAAAACTATTTTACTTTGAAAGGAAATTTTGTTCAGCAAACGCAAAGTTATGATTTAAACAAGATTTATCTGTTTAGTAACGAATCGTTTGACATTCATGGATACTCGTCTTTTAGGCTCCAAAAACTTTATAAAGTAAGCGGTGAATACGAATTACCGTTAGGCTACCCCGATTTCGGAATACCTGCTTTGGTTTGGTTTAAGAGGTTTAGAGGCTCTGTTTTTGGAGATGCGGCAAGGGGAGAACTTCTTGGATACAAGTTTGACTTTTTGTCGGCGGGTGTAAAATTTGTTACGGATTTTCACTTGCTCAGACTTCCAAATGTAATTACGATGGGATTTTCGTATTCTTACGGTCTTAAAGAAAACGGTTTTGAAAAGCCGTCTGAGTTTAATTTGATTTTGATGTACCAAATGTGATAAAAAAATCGGGGTTTTGCCCCGATTTTTTTTATTAGAAATCCAACGCTTGTTTCAAATCGTTTATTAAGTCAACTTTGTCTTCCAGACCGCAACTAAGGCGAACCAAGCCTGCGGGGATTCCTGCTGCTACTAACTGCTGGTCAGTTAATTGTCGGTGCGTAGAAGTTGACGGACAAAGGCAACATGTTCTTGCATCGGCAACGTGAGTTTCTATTGCGGCGAGTTTTAAGCGTTTCATAAATTCTTCCGCAGCCTTTCTGCCGCCTTTTATTTCAAAACTTACGACACCGCAACCTCCGTTTGGCAAATATTTTTGAGCCAAAGCGTAATACGGATCGGATTTCAAGCCTGAATAATTTACTTTTTCGATTTTGTTGTGCGTTGACAAAAATTCTGCAACCGCCTGACCATTTTCAACGTGTCTTGGCATTCTTACATGAAGCGATTCCAAACCGAGGTTTAAGAGAAATGCGTTTTGCGGCGACTGTATGCAGCCGAAGTCTCTCATTAACTGAGCGGTACATTTTGTGATAAATGCACCTTGAAGTCCGAATTGTTCTACGTAAGTGATTCCGTGGTAACTATCATCCGGAGTGCAGAGACCGGGGAATTTTTCTTTGTGAGCCGTCCAGTCGAATTTGCCGCTGTCAACGATTGCTCCGCCGACTGCCGCGCCGTGTCCGTCCATATATTTTGTGGTTGAGTGCGTAACGATGTCTGCGCCCCATTCTATCGGGCGGCAGTTTACGGGTGTCGGAAAAGTGTTGTCAACGATGAGCGGAACTCCGTGTTTATGAGCGGCTTTGGCATATTTTTCAATGTCAAGAACCGTTAATGCGGGGTTAGCGATTGTTTCGCCGAAAACCGCTTTTGTGTTCTCTTGAAATGCCTTGTCAAGTTCTTCTTCGCTTGCCGTCGGGGAAACGAATGTTACTGAAATTCCCATTTTTTTGAGCGTTACGGCAATCAAATTGAAAGTGCCGCCGTAAATACTTGACGAGGCTACGATATGTCCGCCACATTCGCAGATATTAAAAATCGCGAAAAAGTTTGCTGCTTGACCGCTTGAAGTCAGCATAGCCGCGCTACCGCCTTCTAATGCGGCGAT
>JAEEXW010000007.1 GCA_016287995.1 Bacteroidales bacterium | reverse complement strand
CTCCTCAGGGTGCGGACAATATTAGCGCACAAGCGTATCTGTTTGCAAAAAAACTGCATGAGGAACTCAAAATTCCTATCGGAATAATTCAAATCTGTTGGACGGGTAGTTACACGGAATGTTGGGCTGACATTGAGGCTCTGAGAATGATTCCGAGTCTCAAAACTCAAATTGCGGATTTTGAACGTTGTCTGCCGCTTCAAAACCAGCTCAACGACTGGATTAGAAGCCACAAAAAAATAACCCTTTCGCAAAATTGGGGCAATCCTTACCAAGGCGTTGACTTTTTTGACAAAGAAGTCTGCCGCCTTTCTTTTGACGACAGCCGTTGGAAAACCATGAAATTACCGAGTTATATGGACAATTCTGACGGTTTAGGACCTTTTGATGGGGTTGTTTGGTTTAGAAAATGGGTCAGCGTACCATCGGATTGGCTTGACAAAAAACTCATTCTTTCCTTAGGCCCTATTGACGATATGGACGTTACTTTTGTTAACGGTGAAAAAATCGGTGAAACACTTGAAGACGGAAAATGGAATTTTGAGAGGAAATATGAAATACCGCACAGCATAATTCGAGGTAACGACCTTTTGATAGCCGTCAGGGTGATTGACAACGGCAACGGTGGCGGAATATGCGGCGTTAGAGAGTCTATGTGTATATATCCCGAAGGCGAGCAGGATAAGGCTGTCAGCATTGCCGGTGATTGGAAATATCTTCCGACGGCGGAATTGTTCAAGGATACGTATTATAGTTATGATTACAAAAAACTTGAATTTTACAACCGTCCCAATGTCTCGGTATCGCTTAACATGAAAACGATTTCGGCTCTTTACAACAGTATGATTTATCCCGTTTTCAAATATACGACGGCGGGAATTATTTTTTCTCAGGGAGAGACCAACGTCGGTAGGGCAGAAGAATATTTGAAACTTTTTCCCGCAATGGTTGCTAATTGGCGCGAAACGGCGGGAAATCCCAATTTGAAATTTTATTACAGTCAGATGCCTCCAAACGGACTTCAAGACAACTCTCATTTTATGCGCGAGGCTCAGCGCCGCTGTCAGTCGTTGATTCCAAATTCTGGAATGGTAACGCTTATGGATTTGGGTGTGTTTTCAAGTTACAATGCTCTTGACAAAAAGACTGTTGCGGCAAGATTTGCAGCATGGGCTTTGAGTGATTTGTACAACAAGCCTCAGGAAACCATGGGGCCGGAATACGTTTCTATGACAATTATGAAAAACAAAATACAACTTTCTTTTTCGCATACGGGAGGCTCTCTTGTATGCAAGGGCGGAAAACTCACCGGTTTTGAAGTCTTGGACTCAAAAGGCATCGTTTACGAAGCGGAGGCTGAAATTGACGGCGACAAAGTTGTTGTAACCGCGCCTAATGAATGTAAAGCACCTAAAAACGTGCGTTATGCTTACAAAGGCTGGGTTGAAAAACCATCGCTTTTTAATAAAGCAGGTTTGCCTGCCTCGTCGTTTACCACGGAAAAGAAGTTTACGGAAAAATAGTTTTATTTAAATACAATTTACCTGAAAAAGAAATGAAGAAAAAAGTTTTTTGGCTGTTAACACTGCTGCTATCGTTAACGGCGTATAAGACTAAGGCGGATGTGAGTCTTCCGCATATTTTCGGGGACAACATGGTTTTGCAGCAAAACAGCAAATGTCCGATTTTCGGTTTTGCGACTGCCGGCGAAAAAATCGAAATTACAGCCTCTTGGGGCAGAACGGCTACCGCAACGGCAAACAGTCTCGGCAGATGGATTGTGCATATTCAGACACCGGAGTATGGCGGTCCGTATACCGTTGAAATCCAAGGAAACAACAAAATTGTAATCCAAAACGTCCTTATCGGCGAAGTTTGGCTTGCTGCCGGCGGAGAAAATATGGCAATGCCGCTTACAGGACACGGATTGCAGGATACTGTTTTAGGAGGGTACAAGATAATTCAAAGCCTCGGCAACGAAGACATCAGATTCATAAACGTTCCTGAGCGGGAATCTTTTTATCAAGAAACCGATTTTGAAGGCTCTTGGGCACAAGTTGATAAGTCAAACGCGTCCAAAATAAGCGCGGTGGCATATTGTTTTGCGCACAAAATCCACGCAGAAACAGGTATTCCGATAGGCATTATAAGTGCGTGTAGTGTGGAAAGCGCGTGCGAGAGTTGGGTTTCAAAGGATTTCTTGAAAAAAATTCCCGAATTTCACCACAGAGTTGCGCAATACGAAATGCTTGTGCCGTTAAGAGACAGTTATCATGCATGGATAGCAATGCACAAGAAAATTCTGATTAGCGATCTTGTAGCAGGAAAGGTAACGGATTTGAATGACGAGGACTGTTCCAAACTTTTTTGCGACGACTCCAAATGGGGCGTTATGAGGCTTCCTTGTTACATCGACGAAGAACCGGGACTGAAAAACTTTGACGGTGCAATTTGGTTTCGCCGTTGGATTGAGATACCAAAAGAATGGAGCGGCAAAAAACTTATTCTCAGACTCGGATATATCGATGATATGGACGAAGTCTTTGTTAACGGTGTAAAAGTAGGGGAGACTTGGGGTGAATACAAGTGGACGGTCAATCGTATTTATACCGTTGACGGAAGCCTTGTAAAGAGCGGCGAGATGCTTTTGGCGATAAGAATTGTGGATTCCAATTTCAAAGGCGGCATTTACGGGCGTGCAAGCGAGATGAAAATTTATCCCGAAGATGACGAAGAAAACGCGATTTACATTGCCGGCAATTGGAAATATATGCCGACGGGAGAATATTACAATGGTTACGTTTATCTTTACGACCACAAAAACAACGACTTTTTTTCCCGTCCTAAAATCGACATCAATACCGACAACAAAACAATTGAGTGTGTATATAATGCAATGATTAACCCGATTGCACCGTACAAAATTGCAGGAACGATTTGGTATCAGGGCGAAGGCAATATCGGCAAAGCAGGTGAATATATGAAGATTCTGCCTCAGTTGGCGCATTGTTTGAGGGACGCTTTTAAGGCCTCTGACATGAAGTTTTATTACGCTCAAATCGCGCCTTATGATTACGGCAAAGACGTTTATTCCGCTGAGATAAGGGAGGCACAACGCAGGGCATTGTCGGCGATTTCCAATTCAGGAATGGCTTGTCTTATGGATTTGGGCAGAAAAGAGTCAATCCGTCCCGCTTACAAAAAAGAGGCCGGCGAAAGACTTGCGGCTTTGGCGTTAAACGATTTGTACCACAAACAGCGAGTTACAATGGGGCCTATTTACAACAATATGAGCATTGCAAAAGACACAGTAACTATTACTTTCAATAATGTTGCCTCAGGTCTTATGGTAAGAGGTGCAAAACTTATGGATTTTGAAATTTCTGACCTTAAAGGAGTTTATTATCAAGCGGAAGCAGAAATAGTTGATAAAAACAAAATAATCGTTTATTCCCCGAAAGTTCAGACTCCCAAAAACGTAAGATATTGTTGGAAAAATTATTACAAAGAGCCGTCGCTTTATAACAGCGCGGGACTTCCTGCTTCAAGTTTTACAACTGAAAAGAGATTGTTGCATTAAAATAATTGAGCATAAAAAAAAGACCGGCAAATTGCCGGTCTTTTTTTTATGTCGGTTGTTTTACTATTAATAGTATTTCGGTATGTGGTAGTATCTAATTGATTTGAACTTA
Organism: Bacteroidales bacterium; assembly: GCA_016287995.1. Classification (GTDB taxonomy): domain Bacteria; phylum Bacteroidota; class Bacteroidia; order Bacteroidales; family UBA3824; genus UBA3824. Next base: position 16,783 of record JAEEXW010000007.1, on the reverse strand, counting down.
GGACCACCAAATTTGTATCCGATGTTGAAAAGAAGAGTTGAATACCAGTCATTGGTTTTATTGCCACCTCTTTTTGCTCCTTGTGCTGCCTGTGCAAAGTTAAGATCCTTAGCACCTTGTGTTTCGAGGTTGTAGAAGCCGTGGAGGTCGTCAATATGGTCAGAAGTAGTATAGCGTAATGCTAATTCTGCACCCAAACTAACTTTTTGCGTAAGTAAAACTTTTAAGCCCAAACCAACCGGAACAGACAAAGTTACTTTGTGATAGCCAACAGTTTCTGTTTTCAAATCGCGAAGTTTATCACCTTTTTTTACATCACCGATGTTGCTTCCGTTCCATTTAGGATTGTATGTGAGAAGTCCGGCTCCTGCAAAAATATAAGATGACCATCTGTCCCAGAAATTGTATCTTCTTTTTTCTTTCTCTTTGATGAAATAGAAATCAATGTTAGCCGCAAATTCAAAAGAGTTGCTGTAAAAATTTACACCTCTTCTTTTACGACTTGCATCTTTACTATCACCATCATTTGCAGTGATTTTTGAATACAAAGCAGTCAGCCTAAGCGAAAAGCGTTCTGTCATCTTGTATTTGTATCCGGCATCAAATGAAAAACTACCTTTCTTTAATAATTTGAACGACGGTCCGTCTGTTCCGTCTGTCGGATCAATATCACCGTTGAACCAATTTAAACCACCTCCGAAATAAATGCTGTGTCTCGAAGATGTCCAACTATTGCTTTTTCTATACTGCGCATTTACTGTGCTGATAGAAAAAATTGCGGCTAGTAATAAAACAATCGTTTTTTTCATAATAATTTTATATTTATTTTTATTTTACGTTCAATAATGTTTTCGGGTGCAAATGTACTATTTTTTTTTAAATATTGTATTCATTTGTGCAAAAAAAAGTTATTTTTTTGAAAAAAAAATTATTAGTTTATGAAAAAAAAAATAACACACTATAAAATAGTGTGTTATGATGATTTTTTTTTGCGACCAAAAACTATCTTCTACCGGAACTGAATACCGGCAGTTTGTAACGCAAAATTACCAAAGCGGTTACGTATGCATCGTTGTAACCGGAATTTCCGCGTTTTTGACCCATTGTACCGGCATAATAGCCATTGCTTTTGTTAGCCATTTTTGTTGTCATGCTGCTTGGAAGGGCTGCATCAGGATTTTCTGCCAAGAATTTTTTCCAATCGAAATAATACGACGAGCAATCGTCTATATAATCAGTTGTCGTGAAATGTACGCCGAGTTCCAAACCCACCGTGATGCTTTTTTCAGCGATAAAGTTGAACCCTAAGCCGACGGGAATTTCAAAGGCAGTAAGACTATACGGTTTACTTTCTGTCGTATAAACGTATGGTATGCCGTTAAGCTTTTGTTTGTAACTATAATTTGTACCTTGACCTTCGGTGCATAGCGGCTGTAAATCAACCCAATTACCGTTTTCGTCAGTGCCTTGCGGATTGAATCTGAACATACTTAAACCTGTTGTAAAATACATTGAGAAACGTTCACCCGCAGTCATATTGCGATGATAACTACCTTCGGGAACAAGGTAATAATCAACATTGAAACCGAATGAAATAATATTACTTCTGAAATTCAGGTTTCTTGCCTTGCGGGACGCATTTTTTGAGTTAGCATCGTCTCCGGCAACTTTCGAAATCTCAGTTCCAAGCCTTACAGAAAGATTTTTGTAAAAACGGTACTCATAACCAAGAGTAAAAGACGGTCTTAAAGATTTCGTGTCAAAATCGCTGAACGCATGTCCGGCATTTTCAGAGCCGCCAAGGTCGCCAAAAAACATATTGCCGCCAACTCCGCCATAAACTACATGTTTCGCCATACCTCTTTGTCCGTATGCAAAACCTGCAAACAGAACAAACGCTAAAAGCATCGCAGTTGATTTCATATAATTCTTCATATTTTTATAAAATGTTTAATTTCTCTTGTCCAAACCCCAAAGCAGTTTATTTCTTAACGTATTATAAAAGTTTGTATTGTGTAATTTAATAAGTTTTAACTTTTTTATTGATTTTTTTAACACCAATTCCTCTTCAAATGGCACGCATGCCTGTCTGTAATCAAGACTTGCAAGGTAATTGTTTTCTCTGCCCTGCGCCTTGATTCTCAAAACATAATCATCGCTGATAACTATCGGTCTTACCGAAAGCGTGTGTGGAGAAACCGGTGTCATCACAAAATTGCCGCTGCCCGGAATTATTATCGGACCGCCCGCGCTAAGAGAATACGCCGTACTGCCTGTCGGAGTCGCAATTATCAGTCCGTCAGCCCAATACGTATTGAAAAACTCATCGTTTATATAAACGTTGACCGAAATCATAGAACTTGTATTGACACGCATAATCGTAACCTCGTTGAGAGCAGTGTTAAGATTGCCGAAACGCCCGCTTGACGAGGTAACTTCGATTAATGCACGGTTTTCAACGGTGTAATTGTTAGCGAGAATTGCCGAAAGCGCATCTTGAAGTGTATCGTCTGAAACCTGCGCTAAAAAGCCCAAACGTCCGCTATTGATTCCAACTACTGGAATATCAGAGGCAACCGCATAAATAACGCTTTCCAACATCGTACCATCGCCGCCGATACTCATTAAGAGGTCAAGATTTTCCGGCATGGTGAAACAATTGTTGAAAGTGCCTGCAATTTTCGGCGTAAAATACAGGTTTTCAACTATATAACTAAGGTATTCCTCAAAAACGAAAATTTCGCAACCGTTACGGTTTAAAGTTTCAAAAATTTTGTAAATGTTTTTATTGAAACCTTCCGAAAATTTCCTTCCGAATATTGCAACTCTCATAATAATTGTGAATTATGAATTGTGAATTGTTAAAATGCTGTTTTTATTCCGATTCCGACATATCCATCACCTTGAATGTTTTTCGTATAGTAGACGGTAAGCACTCTGTCATAATATGTTACAAAATCTATTTCTGCACCGATTGCACCTAAAAATGCTCCGTTCATTCGGTTTAAATCATCTGCATCAGAGGCCTCCGCACTTGCATAACCGCAGTTTGCAAAAAAGTTGAAGTACAAAGCGTAATGTATCTTATTGAATTTAGGCACGTTAAGCCGTTTTATTTCCCAAATGTGCGTTTTCAAAATCTCAAATTTGTAAGAGGTTTGAATGTAGCCCAAACGTTTTGCGGAAATCTGACGGTTTTCGTAACCCGGCACAACATTAGGTTTTGCCCCGATGGTTTCGCGGAAATGGAATGGTGTTAAATCGTTTAAAATCACGCCGTAAGCCTGCGAAGCAAAATATATTCTCGGACAAATTTCGCGATAAATGCGCATATCAAGTACTCCTTTATATATGTCAATATCGTTAGAAAACAATCCGCCTTTCCATGCTGTAATCCTAAAAAATTCGCCATCCAAAGGGTAATAACTTGAATTGCGGTTGTCAAACTGAAAAGTATACGACAAATTCACAGACTTAATCCGCGTTTTTCCATCGCCGAAATAGTCGGGATTATAAAAAGCGACAGAATCATGGATTTGAGCATCGGTATAACTTACCGTAAAATTATTTTTTATATTTATTTTCGGACGGTAAGTGTAAATCATTTCGTATTTGTATTCGTTGAAGGCTCTGTTAACACCCTCAAAATCAATGTATTTAGCCTTGTTGTCATAAATTTTCAGAACGCCTGACTTGCGCTTGTGAATCTGAACCATAAAACTCAAAAGATTTTTTCTTGACTTTTCTATTGCAATGTCGTTGTAACCGATTTGTGTTATGTTGTTGAAACCGCGTCTAATATCAAAATAAACAGATTCTTTACACCCTCTGAAATTGTACTTTTTGATACCGAAAGAGTAATCAATTTTACCGAAATCAGGATCTCTGAGCCATTCGTTGAGATTTCCGTTATGCGGGGCAATGCTGACCTCTGGCCAAATGTACCACCGCTCTTCAACGGCAATGTTCATCAAAAAAGAATTTGAATCATCCATCGGTTGATAAGTTAGGGTAACATAATTGAAAAGCGAAGTTTTGTCTAAGTTTTGTTTGCTTTTTTCTATTAATTGTTGAATTTTTGCTTTGTCAATTGTATCTCCGCGTTGAAATTCAAGTTCTCGCAAAATGATTTTGTCTTTGGTTTTTTTGTTGCCGTAAATTACGATGTCGGAGACAATAAAAATACTGTCTCCGCCTTGTCTTACGGTATCAAATATAGACTTATTGGGCAATGAATCAGAGTTTTGCGCTCTTAATTCAAACCCAATTAGCAAAAAAAGCAACACTATAAGGCGGTTAATTTCCGGTTTCATTTTCATTTATTTTTTATAAAAGATTTTAGAATGTAACAGTCCGATTTTGTTAAAAAAATACTTCATTGCCGTTGCCATAACTCCGAGACCATATTTAACGCTACGTTTAAAATTTATGCTTGATGCCTCTTTAAAATATTTTGTCGGGCATGTGATTTCCGCAATTTCGTAGCCCGCAAAAAATATTTGTGCCAACATTTGATTGTCAAAAACAAAATCGTCGCTGTCTTCTTCTAAGTTGAGTTTTTCAATCACTTCTTTTGAAAACGCTCTGTAACCAGTGTGATATTCAGAGAGTTTCTGTCGCATCAAAAGGTTTTGGAAAAACGTCAGAAAACGGTTTGACACATATTTGTAAAGAGGCATTCCGCCTTTTCGCGCGCCTTTTCCCAAAATTCTTGACGCAATAATTACAGGATAAACTCCGTCAGCAATTGTGTAGCACATCGGTCTTAAAAGTTTCGGAGTATACTGATAATCAGGGTGTAACATCACTATAATGTCGCAACCGAGTTCCAAAGCCTTTTTGTAACACGATTTTTGATTTCCTCCGTAACCTCGGTTTTTCTCGTGAATAATAATATGTTTTATGCCAAGTTTTCTTGCAACTTTTACCGTGTCGTCATGCGAACAATCGTCTGTCAAAATCACCTCGTCAACAATGTCGAAAGGTATTTCGGCGTAAGTTTGCTCCAAAGTTTTTTCAGCGTTATACGCCGGTAAAACAACACCTATTTTTTTGCCGTTAATCATTTTTTATTCTTTTTTTATAGCACACCTTTTGAAGAAGGAATGGTCTGTAATGTAAAGTCGTAACTTATAGCCTGTTTCAAACATTTAGCAAGGGCTTTGAAGATTCCTTCAAGTTTGTGATGTTCGTTTTGACCGGTTGCTTTTATATTTAAGTTGCATTTCGCATTGTCAGCAAACGATTTAAAAAAGTGGTAAATCATTTCCGAGGGAAAATCGCCGATTTTTTCGCGGAAGAAATCTGCCTCAAAAATAAGCCATGGTCTGCCGCCTAAATCCATTGCAACCGAAGCCAAGCAATCGTCCATCGTCAGATTAAATTCAAAACCGTAACGTCCGATAAGTTTTCTTTCTCTCCACAATTCATAAACCGCTTGTCCTAAGGCTATTGCGACATCTTCAATCGTGTGATGTTCGTCTACTTCGAGGTCGCCTTTGCAAACCAAGTCCAGACCAAAACAGCCATGAACCGGCAACTGTAATAGCATGTGGTCGAAAAACTTAACGCCCGTATCAACCCTTTTGATTTCGGGATTGCCCGGATAAAGTTTTAAGTCAATTTTGGTTTCCTTGGTGTCGCGTTTAATTTTGATAACATTGTTATAAGAAATTATTGCACGCTCTGCTTCTGTCCAGTTTTTGGCTTTTATAAGACAGTATTTTTCAAGGTCTTCTGACAAATTTTCGCCTAAGAAAACCGCTTTGCAGCCGAGATTTTTTGCGAGGATAACGTCAGTTTCCCTATCTCCTATAACTAACGATTCTTCCAAAGAAAAATTATCTTTGTCTTCAAGATATTTTTGCATCATCGCCACTCCGGGTTTGCGGGTAGGCAGAGGATCGCTTTCAAAACTTCTGTCAATTAAAATATCGTCAAATTTTACACCGACGCTTTCAAGTGTCTGTAACATAAGGTTTTGATAGGGCCAAAATGTGTCTTCGGGGAAACTGTCAGTTCCCAAACCGTCTTGATTTGTCGCCATAACAAACTTAAAATTTGTGTAACGGCGGATTTTTTCAAGCGAAATAATTGCTCCGTCTTTGAAACGAAATTTTTCTAACTTATCAACTTGATAATCAATAGGCGGCTCTTCAATAATTGTACCGTCTCTGTCAATGAATAAAAGTCTAGTTTTCATTATTTTATGCGTTTTCCTGAGTAAAATTTAACAATAAAAGCGTCCGAAAAGCCTTTTGCTCTGACTTTCGGCAAATATTCTTTACATTCTTGTTCCGTTTTGAAGTTGCCCGAAGTGTACTTGTACGCGCTGTTATCTGTGTAATAATCAACGTCTTGCAAGCCGGCAAAGTCGCTTTCGTGAAGTTTTTTCCACGATACTCTAAACTGTACTTTATAAATAGTATCTTTTGTAAAAACAACAGGTTTTGCGGGTTGTACCTCTTCAACGGGGCTGTCGGCGGTTTTTCTTGTGCAAGCCATCAAAACCGACTCGTTGAGTTGAGAGGCGTAACCGATTTTAAAAGGCAGAGGCTGAGAATTTTTTGCTGCCAAAGCCTCTTTCAAATCTTCCTGCTTGAAAATTGAAAATACTTTCAACGGGCGTGTGTAAGTGCCGAAAAGTTTTACGTCATAATCCTTTATGAGTTTTCCGTAAGCCAAACCGCTTTCGTCTTGAAGTATCCTATCACATTGATCTACAATAAGTTTCTGCATTATTTTGAACTCTACGCTTTGCAAAAGATACGACGCGGATTTCAGATAACAAATTTTCTCCTTGAAAGAATTTATGAAAAACGGAAACTCCATTTTTCCCGTCAGTGGCGGGTCGGAATTGTCCATTCTGAAATATTTTACTGTTCTTGGCTTTTTGTCGCCTTCTTTTTTGAAAACGATTTCCCAACCGTAGGGGTGCTTGGTTTCGCTTCCGTCAGCCTCAACGATATTGCCTCGGTTGTCGAGATAAATGTCGCGGTAATTTGTAATTATGCAATTTTCCATTGCTAAGGTGTAAAGTACAATGTGCAGAGTTCCGTCAAGATGTTCGTTTCTAAAATTTGCCTGCATTTGTCCGGCAACAAAAAATCCGAACCGTGTCAAATACCTGAACGAATACAAAAGCGAATCTAAATAGGCTTGAATTTTGGGTTGCGAAATTTTTTCGGGGTCTGCGAGTTTGCCCGGATTTTCAAGACCTTGCAAAATATAATCGCCCGCATTCGGAAAAAATGTCATCACGGAAATTAAGTCCGGACCGCCGAAAGGATAAAAAAGGCACGACGTATCAGACGAAAAATCGTTGATGTTTTCTTTGCACCATTTTTTTATCGGCTCTAACGTTCTGGTTTTGAAGCCTTCCCATTGTTGAGCGGTTTTTGAAGAATACTCCTTATAAAAAGGTGTGTTTTGCAAATCGGCGTATTTGTCAACGGGTTTACCTGCCAAAAAACGCGCAAGGTCGTTGGCATTGCTTTGGTCGTTTTGGTTTAAGTAAAAATCATCTGACTGTTTAATTTCGTCTTGATTTACAATATCTTCGGCGGGATATTCGATAACTTCAACACCGTTGTCACCGCCGTTTTGAACTCTGTTGCAAGCGGATAAAATCAACGCCGCAAAAAATATAAAATATAATTTTTTCATTTTAAACTTTTTTCAATCTCATTTTTTTATTGTCAACTCCAATCGTAATCAAATTTTTTTTACAAAAATACTGTTTTCTTTCAAAAAATACAATTTATATTAAAAAAAAATTAAGAATTTTGCAGCATGAAATTTTTAGTAACCATATTATTTTTAGTTTTAACGCTCAAAACCTCTTTTGCACAACTTGGCGGCGAAAGTGTTTTTCCGTTTCTAAATCTCAATATGTCAAGCAATTATGCTGCGTTAGGAGGTTTTGTTCCTGCTGCTAAAATAAAAGGTGCAAATTCTTTGACCTCTAATCCCGCACTTATTGACACTCTTGACAACATGTCGGTTGCGCTAAATTTCATTTCATACGTTGACGATATAAACTATGGTTCAATACTTTACTGCGGAAAAATTTGCAAAAAAACTATGCTTTCCGGGTACGTTGAATTTTTTGACTACGGCGATTTTCTTCTGACCGATGAAGCCGCTAACGAACTCGGAAATTTCACCTGTAAAGACCATGTTTTTGCAGTTTCTTCAAGCCGCGAAATTTTTAAGAATTTCAGGGCGGGGATAACTATGAAGTCAGTTTTTTCAAAAATGGAAACTTACTTTTCTAACGGTTTGTGTTTTGACCTTGGTCTTTTATATATTTTTGATAGTCAAAAACTTACGTTTGGCTTTACGGCAATGAATTTGGGTTTTCAATTAAAAACTTATACGGAAAATACGCGAGAAAAATTGCCCGCTGATTTACGTTTTTCGGTTTCAAAAACTCTTGAACATGCGCCGCTAAGGTTTTCTTTAACGGCTCACAATATTCAAAAGCCGAAACTTGATGACGATTTTTTAACCTCGTTTGCTGACCACTTTATAATTTCGGCGGAACTTTTCCCTGAAAAGACAGTTTCTTTGAAAGGCGGTTTTAACTTTTTGGCGCACAACGATTTATATATTTCGGAGATGTCGCCGTTTCCGGGATTTTCTTTTGGAATTGACGTTAGGATAAAGAGATTTTCAATTCAATATTCGAGGCAGTGTATTGCCTTTGGTGCCGCCTCGAATATGATTTCTGCGGAAGTGATTATGAGGTAAATTTGACGATTTTTCTGCGGGAGTTTTAAAACCTTACGGTTTTACACAGCCGCCTAACTTATGCCGCCACGCTGTGGCTGAATTTTTATTACCGTGATATTCAGTAATTTATATTTCCTTGTAAAAATATTCGATTTTTTTTAGAGCATTTTTCAAAATTTTTCATACTTTTGTAACGGATAGGACGGCAAATAGCCGTACCGAATCTAAGGACGTTTTTATTGACGTAACTTCTACGGAGTACAACCTTCGCAACTTTGTCATTCATAGTAGAGATAGCGGCAACAAACGTCTGCGTTTTTGTGTATATAGGCGTAGTATTTTTTTATTGCGCACTTTATATATAGACGTGGACTTTGCGTTGCTTATCCTATTATGAATGGCAATGCGAAGGCCGGTACTCTGTGGGATAAGTGAATGAAAGATAACTCCCACGTCTTTTTTTATTAATCCGAGTTTGCGAGTGTCCGTCGGGAAAAAATCAAAATAATGAAAAAACTAATTTACTTTTTGAGTATTGCGCTCATTTTTGCAGCAGCATGCAGCGAAGAAGAAGACAAATTCCAAAATCCAGAAAACCAAGACACTGTTAAAAACAAGCAAGAAAATCAAGACACTATTAAAAACAAGCCGGAACCTAAGCCAAAAATACTTATTGGGAAACAAGACGTTTTAGATACCAATACGTACAGAGTTTTTCAGAGCAGTTCAAAAAGGATTACTGATTTGGATTGCTACATCGAAATATCTTCACAATTTGAAATTCTTGACTTGAATGGTAAAAACATCCGCACAGTCGGGTGTGTATATTCCAATAAGGAAAAAAGTCCGGTCATTGACGGTTCAAACTGCGAAACTACCAATTCAAACCATACCGAAATAAAATCACAATCGGATAAAGAAATTACGTTTAAAAGCGGATTACATAATCTTGATTTCAATACGGATTATTATGTCCGGTCATACGTCATACTTGAAGACGAAAATCACAATCCCTGTGATACCGTTTACAATCAGAATGTTACAAAAGTACACAGTACTTCGCTTGGTGATATTTGGATTCAGAGAAACGATGCAAGTTTCAGCAGCAGAATGGATGCAATAAGTTGTACTGTCGGTGAAAGAGTATATCTCTACGGCGGAAGAGCAGGAAGTTCATATTTCAACGATATGTGGGTTTATAACAAAGACAACGACACATGGTCTCAGAAAGCGACGTTTGAATTAGGTTCAAATCCCCACTATACCGGCACGGAATGTCGTTCAAACGGTGCGGCGTTTGCATATATTGTATATAAACAGAAAGAGACCAACGATACTTTGCTGTACATTTTGGGCGGCGAAATAGAAGGGAAAAAGCCGACTGAGAAAGTGATTTTTTACAGCACCGCAAATGACCGTTATTGCGATGAACAGGATCACCCAAATTACGGTAAAAAAGGACCTTATCCTTATAAACGCCAAAAACTTGACGAAAACAATAATCCGGTATATGACGATAACGGTCAACCTGTTATGGAAGAAATTGAAATACAAGTTACGTTAGCAAGACCATACGTAGAAGATTTGCCGGTGCCTATATGCGGAAACATAGCATTTGTAATTACCAATACAGTAGTGCCGATATATTTTGTAGGATTTGGTAAAGATGATTTAGGAAATTTTGTTTCGACATTTTATCAATACAACGTAAATTATGACTTGGAAAATCCCGATTATCCTGACCGCCACTATCTTTCATGGCAAAAAGCAGGAGATATTTCAAGCGACAGAGGTAAAACAGGTGAAGGTCTTTATCAACCTGTCTATGAAGTTTGCGGATCAAGAATTATCGTAGGTACGGGTGAAAGTTCTAAGGGCGGCTTATCCAAATCATTCTATCAAATAAGTTATAACGCAAATGCGAGAGTAATTGAAGTGGAAACTACAATGTCCGGCATACCTGAGAATTTTGCCGCAAGGGCTAATGCAGCATCATTCTACCTCAAATACACTAAAAACGGCGAACCCCATGAAAGATTTTACGTAGGAACGGGCAGAACGTACGAAGAAGGTTCAAGCGGAGAACTTCTTAACGACCTTTGGTATTACGATTTCAGTCAAGAAAAATGGGGCGTAGCACGTGATTTCAGTAATTCAACTTTTTATAGAGAAGGTGCAACCGGCTTTGCTACAACTCGTAAAGACGATTTTGATAAAGAAGTTTCCGGAATGTTAACAGAAGAAGCCCGTGGTATTTTCACACTCGGATACGGTTATCACAACGAGTCAACAGCAGAGAAAAACTATTGCAAAGATAGTTGGGAATATTTACCGTAACATAATAGTAGCAACTCGGCTTAATATAATAAACGTGGATATAAAACCGTAAGGTTTTATATCCACGTTTATTATAATGCATATAAATCAAGTAATTTATCCGTTAAATTTTTTCATCACTTCAAACAGCAAGTCATTTTGTTCGGGCGTGCCGACGGTTATTCTTATGCAGTTTTGACATTTCGGCATCGAATGTCTTGACCTGAGAATTATGCCGTTTTTAAGCACAAAATCCTGTAACTCTTTGTGTTTAGCGGTTTTTATCATAAAGAAATTTGCGTCAGACGGATAAATTTTCTCGATGTACGGCAGCGTTGAAAGATTTTTTATGAGTCTTTCGCGCTCCGAAACAAGAAGTTTTACCGTCTTTTCAAAACCGTCCAAATCCAACATTTTCTCGTTCAAGGATTTCTGCGTAAAACCGTCCATGTTATACGGCATTTTCACCTTATTAATTATAGCGGCTAATTCTTTTGACATGTAACCTACGCCCGCACGCAGCGAGGCCAAGCCCCAAGCCTTTGAAAACGTCTGAATTACAACCAAATTGTCATAATCCTTTAAATATTTTATGCAACTTTCTTCGTCGGCAAAATCGTTGTAAGCCTCGTCTACAATTACAAGACCTTTAAAATTTTTTAATAATGTTAAGATTTTATCCGTCTTGAAGGCTTTTCCTGTCGGATTGTTGGGCGAACAAATTATTATCATTTTTGAATTTTCGTCCACTTTGTCCAAAAGCCATTGCGGGTCAAAATCAAAATTGTCGTCAAGCAAAACTTCTCGAAATTCAACGTCGTTCAAACACGCCAAAGTGTAATACATACCGTAACTCGGCGCAAGTGATAACACGTTATCTTTCTGAGGATTACAACTAACACGATACAAAAGGTCTAAAACCTCGTCGCTACCGTTGCCCATAACCATATTTTCTATTTTTACGCCTTTTATTTTTGACAAAAGCGTTTTCGGGTCAATTTGCAACGGGTCGGGATAACGGTTCCAAGTTCCGTAAGGGTTTTCGTTAGCGTCAAGGAAAATATAGTCGCCTTTCGCAACCAAATCCCTCGCCGCCGAATACGCCTCCATATCCCAGATATTTTTTCTTACAAATTTTTCTAAATTCATGATTTAATGTTTTTTAGCCGCTCGCCGCGGGGGCGTTCTTTTTTATAAAAAAGAACCAAAAAATTTTTATACTCGCGCTTCGCGCGGAGTTTAGCACCGTATCCGGCGAACGCAGTGAGCCGAATATAAAAATTTTCCGGTTCCCTTTTTTAAAAGGGAACAAAAATTACTTTAATCTCACCGTTACCGCGTTTTTGTGTGCGAAAAGGTCTTCTGCCGCCGCCATTGTTTCAATTGCTTTGCCGATATTTTTTATACCTTCTTCGTCGATGGTCTGAAACGTGATTTTCTTTGTAAACGAATCCATGTTCAAGCCCGAATAAGCGTTTGCAGCGCGGCACGTCGGAAGCGTGTGGTTTGTTCCGGAGGCATAGTCACCGGCACTCTCACAGGCATATTTCCCGATAAAGACACTGCCCGCATTTACCACGTTTTCAGAGAGTTGCAAAGCGTTGTCAGTGTTGATGACCAAATGTTCGGGAGCCCAGAGATTCGTCAGTTTTACCGACTCAAAACCGTCTTTGGTCGAAACCGCAAAACTGTTTTCAAAACTTTTTTTCGCTGCGTCTTTTCTCGGCAGAAGTTCCAACTGACGTTCAGCCTCGGCGATAATTTCTGTCATTTTGTCTTTTGAACTGACAAAAAGTCCAACCTGAGAATCGCTGCCATGTTCGCACTGACTCAGCAAATCTGCCGCTGCATAAACGGCATTTGTATTTTCGTCGGCTATGACGGCAAGTTCGCTCGGTCCGGCTGGCATATCGATTGCCGTTTCTGAGGAACTAACAAGTTGTTTTGCAACGGTTACAAAACGGTTTCCCGGTCCAAAAATTTTATAAACTTTCGGGACACTTTCTGTTCCGTAAGCCATTGCTGCTATTGCTTGCGCCCCGCCGATTTTGAAAACTTTTGTTACGCCCAAAAGTTTTGCACAATAAAGCACGACACTGTTGATATTTCCGCCGCTTCTCGGTGGCGAGCGAAGCACGATTTCTTTGCAACCTGCTAATTTAGCGGGAATTGCGAGCATCAAAACCGTTGAAAAAAGCGGTGCATTTCCGCCAGGAATATAAATTCCGACTTTTTCGATTCCGACCGCCTTTTGCCAACAAACAACGCCTTTTGAAGTCTCAACTTTTTTTATTTCGGTTTGAAGTTGTGCTTTATGAAATTTTTCAATATTTTCTTTCGCAATATTGATTGCGGCTTTTAAATCTTCTGGCACTTCTTTTTCCGCTTTTTCAAATTCGGCGTCAGAAACCAAAAAACTTTCGGGACAAGAGCCGTCAAATTTTTCGGACAGTTCTCGTAACGCTTTATCGCCGTTTGTTTTAACATTTTCTAAAACGTCTTTGACAATCGGCTCTATTTCAGCGGTTTTAGAAGCAGGACGAGACGATTTTTTCAAAAAATCATTCTCGTCTGTATAGTTAATTATAAACATATTGTCAAGTTTTATAAAATCATCTTCTCAATCGGGACAACCAAAATGCCTTGTGCGCCGGCGGCTCTGAGTTGGTCGATAATGTCCCAAAACTTGCTCTCTTCAACAACCGAATGAACCGAAACCCAGCCGCTGTCAGCAAGCGGAAGAACTGACGGTGATTTCATACCCGGCAACAGTTTGATGATGTCGTCAAGTTTGTCCTTGGGAGCGTTCAGAAGAATGTATTTATTTGATTTAGCGGCTTTTATGGCGTGAATACGGAACAAAAGTTTTTCCAAAATTTCTTCTTTTTCCGCGCTCAGTTTTTCGTTTTTGATTAAAACAGCCTCGGAATAAACCATTTTTTCCTTCTCGACAAGACCGTTTGACAAAAGCGTGCTGCCCGTTGAAACGATGTCGAAAATAGCGTCAGCCAAGCCGATAACGGGGCAGATTTCAACAGAGCCGTTAATTACGTGAATATCAGCGTTTAAGTTGTTGTCTTGAAGTACTTTTTTGAGGATATTTGGATAAGTGGTTGCGATTTTTTTGCCGTTGAACCACTCCAAACCTGTGTACTGCGCATCGCGGGGAATTGCGAGCGAAAGTCTGCATTTTCCGAAACCGAGTTTTTCGGCGGTAACGACTTTCTGACCCGTTTCCCAGATAACGTTTTCGCCGACAATGCCCGCGTCGGCAACCCCGTCGGCAACGCACTGCGGAATATCGTCATCTCTTAAATAAAGAATGTCAATCGGAAAATCCGATGCTGAGGCAAACAAAAGCCTTGAAGAATTGTTAGAGGCAGAAATGCCTGCTTTTTCAAAAAGTTCTATCGACTTGTCGCTCAAACGACCCGATTTTTGAATTGCTATTTTTAATCTTTCCATTTTTTATGTGTATTTTAATTATTTACCGTTAACAAAAAAGGTCAAATCGCTTTTTCCTTTGTGCGATTCGACCTTGTTATTATGAAAGAAAATCATTATCAAATAAAACAATCGGAATTATTAATCGCACAAAACTACTGCACCGTGAAAATGACGGTGAAAATGATGAACAATGATATGCGTAAAAAATAATTCCATAGTTTTAATAAATATTCTGCGACAAATATAAAAACTAATTTTTAAAACAAAAAATTTTTTTTTCACAAAATCTATTTCAGCGGCAAAGTAATGATAAAGGTTGTACCTTTTCCTACTTCTGACTCAAACGTTATATCGCCTTTTGCGTTGATAATGATGTTTTTGACCATTGCTAAACCTAAGCCTGAACCGCTGGATTTCGTGGTAAAACTCGGCGTAAAAAGTTTGCCTCTGATTTCGTCCGGAATACCGCAGCCGTTGTCTGAAATTTTTATCACGAGTTTTTCTGCGTGGGTAAGGCTGACATGGATTTTACCGCGTACACCCTCAGGAATAGCCTGCGTAGCGTTCTTTATCAAATTGATAAACACTCTCGAAATTTGTTCCTTGTCGGCGACGATGATAATTTCCGATTCTTCGCCGAGGTCGGAAGTTATGTCAATGTTTTCGATATTGTTAAACAACTGAATCACGTTACCAAGCGTTTCCACAACATTGAACGGATGTTCGTCTGGTTTCGGCATTTTCGCAAAGTTGCTGAATCCTGTCGCAATGGAAGACAAAGTGTCAATTTGCTGAATCAGTGTACCCGAAACTTTTTCAAGTTTTTTGTCAAAGTCGGCATCGTTGTTTTCTTTGCTGCGCATAAGAAACTGTATTGACAGTTTCATCGGCGTTAACGGGTTTTTAATTTCGTGTGCGATTTGTTTTGCCATCTCGCGCCATGCACTTTCACGCTCGCCTTGTGCCAAAAGTTTTGCACTTTCTTCCAACTTTTGCGCCATATTATTATACTCGCTGACAAGTTGTCCTAACTCGTCTTTGCGGTTGTATTCGATTTTTTCGTGCTGTTTGCCGAGTTCTATTTTTTCAAATTTGTTTTGAATCATCTTTATCGGCTGGACAATCCTTTCAGAAATAATCACTGCCAAAACCACCGAAACCATCAACAGCAGAACGTAAAAATTCACAATCGAGACAATCAGTGTTCCGAGTTCCTTTTGCAAAACCTCCGGCTTTGTAAAGTACGGAAGGTTGATGTACGCGGTCAGTTTGTCAGACGAGTTATAAAACGGAATATACGCCGAGGCATAATTCATCTTTCCGATTTTTTCCTGCTGAATGTAATTGGACTTGCTCTGAATTACAAATTCCTGCAAGGCTTTGGCGTTCATGCGCGAACTGATAAGCCCCTGTTTGAAAATTTCGGGTCTCGAACTTGCAACAAGCAAACCGTCGTCGCCGTAAAGGTTGATGTCAATAAAAAATATGTGCGAAAGCGTTATCAGATATTCGTCCATTGCGGAGTTGACGTTAGGGTCCCAATCCGTTGAAAAGGCCGTCGTGTCGGCACAACTATGCTGAATTTCCATATATACGCTTTTCACTTTTTCGTCAATGCTCTGCGTGTTGTTTTCCCTGAAACGGTGAATGTTCATATAAACCGTTCCCGCGCAGATAAAGGCAAGCGAAAGCATCAGAATAAAAGTTACAGAGACTATCAGCCTTGTTTTTATCTGATAACGGTAATCTGTGTTGTGGTTAACAAAAAGTCTGATAACCACAACTGCCAGCATTACCAAAATATAAATTATGAACAAATATGCAAATTGTGTTGCAGCCTCCAAAAACGAAAGTTGTTTTCTCGAAACCACGGTCGTAACCTCGCCACTCTTATAAACGGTGTGGATATAGTCCGAAAATTCCGTAACGGCTATCGTGTCGGCTTGGTTTTTGAACGCCGAGACGAAAACTTCGTCCGAAAAGTCATACGGAAAACCTCCGTCCTGAGATATTCGTCTGCCGTGACGGTATTTTGCATGGTCAAAGCCGCTCATTGCTGACTTTTTCAAACCGTCTTCTACCAAAAGTTCGGGATAACCCAATTCCTGTGGTACGGATTTTTGTTCAAGCGTTATGCAGACAAAATACGTTTTGCCGTTGAGAGTATATCTGAAAGGCGCGAGATAATTAGCCGTACCGTCAGACTTGTCAGCATAATAAAAGCCCGTTCCGTTGATTTCTACGGCAAGCGTGTTGACGGTTTTGGCAAAATCGCCTTCTATCTCGC
>JAEEXW010000320.1 GCA_016287995.1 Bacteroidales bacterium | reverse complement strand
TCCCTTAACGTTGTACCTCTTACGATACTGTCGTCAATAATCACGAGGTTGTCTTCCTTGGGACGTACAGAGCCGTAAGTGATGTCGTAGACGTGAGCTGCGAGGTCGTTTCTGCCTGCATCTTCGGTGATAAAAGTTCTCAGTTTTACGTCTTTCCAAACCACTTTTTCCGTTCTGACATTATGGCCGAGACTGCGTAACGAATCGGTCATGCCGTAAAACGAAACCTCAGCCGTGTTGGGAATGTATGAAAAAACCGAATTTGAAATATCGCCGTTAACCGCTTTTAAGATTTGCGGTGCGAGTTGACCGCCGAGTTGTTTGCGTTCAACGTAGATGTCGCGGTCGCTTCCCCGACTGAAATAAATCCTTTCAAACGAACACGCACTGAATTTTTGAGGTTCAAGAATCTGTTCCGTAAAACTTTCTCCGCTGCGGCGGACTATTAACGCTTCGCCGGGGTTAAGTTCCAAAATATCTTCTGCCGAAAGGTCAAAAGTCGTTTGAATGACAGGACGCTCGCTCGCCAAAACTACTACTTCATCGTTTTTATAATAAAATGCCGGACGTATGCCCCAAGGGTCGCGAATGGAAAACATTTCGCCGCTGCCCGTTAAGCCGCACATCACATAGCCGCCGTCAAATTTTGGCATTGAGGTTTTCAAAACGTTGGAAATCAAAACATTGTTGTCGATATATTTTGTGATTTCAACGCCTTCTAACCCTTTTGAAACCGCTTCTTGAAATAATCTTTCAACTTCTCTGTCAAGTCTGTGTCCCAAAAATTCGAGCGTTATGTATGAGTCTCCGTAAATTCTCGGCGATTGTCCCTGCGAGGTTAGAAAATTAAAAACTTCGTCAATGTTTGTCATGTTGAAATTTCCGCATAGACAGAGATTTTTTGCCCGCCAGTTGTTACGCCTTAAAAACGGGTGGACAAATTGTAAGCCGCTTTTCCCAGTTGTGGAATAGCGCAAATGGCCCATGTAGAGTTGTCCTGCAAAATTTTCGTCGGCATGTTTAAAAATTTCTGTAATCGCGTCTGTGCCTTCGGCTCTTTGACGGAACATATACTCGTTGCCGGGAGCAACGTCAAGATTAACGCACGCCATTCCCGCACCTTCCTGACCGCGGTTGTGTTGTTTTTCCATCATCAGGTAAAGTTTGTTAAGGCCGTAACGCCATGTGCCGTATTTCTTTTCGTAATAATCAAGCGGTTTTAAGAGGCGTATCATAGCCACGCCGCACTCATGCTTCAACTGTTCCATATATGCAGGTTTTTATAAACGATAAAAATAACGGATGCGGATTCAAAACGGTAGACGAATACTCAGGGTGAAATTGTGTTCCGATGTACCATTTGTGAGAGGGAATTTCTACGATTTCAACAAGTCCTGTTCCGGGATTTTTGCCGGAGCATATCATACCGTTGGCTTCAAATTCCTGTAAAAATTTGTTGTTAAATTCGTAGCGGTGTCTGTGGCGTTCTTTGATGAGAGATTTTTCTCCGTATGCTTGCCATGTTCGGCTGCCTTTAAGGAGTTCGCACTCGTATGCGCCGAGTCTCATTGTGCCGCCCATTTGAGTGATGTTTTTCTGTTCTTCCATAATGTCGATGACGTTGTGGGAGGTTGAAGGGTTCATTTCGCTGCTGTCGGCATCGGCGTAACCCAAAACGTTGCGGGCAAACTCAACAACCATCATCTGCATTCCGAGACAGATTCCGAACGTTGGGATATTGTTTTTGCGGGTGTATTCCGCTGCAATGATTTTGCCTTCGATGCCCCTTTGACCGAAACCCGGACAAATAACTATACCCGACATTCCGTCCAACTGCTCGAAAACGTTGTCTTTTGTGATTTTTTCGCTGTTGATAAACTTAACTTTTACTTTTCTGTCGTTGTAAACGCCTGCATGAGCAAGGCTTTCGAGAATGCTTTTGTAAGCGTCTTGGAGGTCGTATTTGCCGACAAGTCCGATATGAATTTCTTTGGTTGCGTTTTTGCGGCGTTCAAGGAAGTTGCGCCAAGGACCCAGTGGAGGTTTTTCGCCGGGTGTTATGCCCATTTTCGTTAAAATTACTTCGTCAAAACCCTGCTGCTGCATGTTGACGGGTACTTCGTAGATGCTCGGCAAATCCTGACTCTGGATTACGGCTTTTACGTCTACGTTGCAGAAATGCGCCACTTTTGCTTTCAAATCTGCGCTGAGTTCATGTTCGGTTCTCAGCACCAAAACCTCCGGCTGAATGCCTAAGCCTTGAATTTGTTTAACGCTTGTCTGTGTGGGTTTGGTTTTGAGTTCGCCTGCTGCTGCAAGATACGGTACGTAAGTTAAGTGAACGTTAAGAGAATTTTCTGAGCCTAATTCCCAGCGCAGTTGTCGTATGGCTTCGAGAAAAGGCTGGCTTTCGATGTCGCCGATAGTGCCGCCGATTTCTGTTATGACAAAATCGAAATCTTCTTTTGAGGCGTTAAGGCGTATGCGCCTTTTGATTTCGTCGGTAATGTGCGGGACTACTTGGATTGTTTTGCCCAGATAATCGCCCTTGCGCTCTTTTTCTATTACGCTGAGGTAAATTTTCCCGGTTGTAACGCTGTTGTCGCGGGTGGTTTCTATTCCCGTAAACCTTTCATAATGACCTAAATCGAGGTCTGTTTCCATTCCGTCGGCGGTAACGTAACATTCCCCGTGTTCATACGGGTTGAGAGTTCCCGGGTCGATGTTGATGTACGGGTCAAATTTTTGAATTGTGATTTTGTATCCCCGCGCTTGCAAAAGTTTGCCGAGTGAAGCGGAGATAATACCCTTGCCTAACGAAGAGGCAACGCCTCCCGTTATAAAAATGTACTTTGTTTTCATGCCTGCTAATAATTAAAGTGCAAAAATACAAAAAAGTTTTTTTTACGAATTAAAAAAAATACTAATTTTGCACAAAGTTTTATATCAGGAACTTTGCTAAAAAATGAACCAGACTATTCCAATAGAACTGCCGATTGGCAGCGGTGTAGACCTGCTTATCGGCATACTTGTTATAATAGGTGCGGTAACGGGTTTTAGGCGCGGCGTAATTGTGGAGTGCATAAGTTTTTTTGCGGTTTTGGTTTTGTTGACCGTATGTGTTAACATTTCAAAATCGGTTTTTAAATATTTGACGCCGAGGAGCGACGTGCCTGATTTATTTGCTATTATCTTGATGACTGTGATTTTTGTGGCGGGCTTAGTGTTTGCCGTCAGCAGGGTCAATTTCCTTACGATGAGGATATTGTCAAGTACTTCGGTTATCGGGACTGCGTATAAGGGATTAGGGGCGTTTTTCGGTGGTTTGAAGTTTTATTTTATTTCTGCGGTGTTTTTGGTGACGCTTTTCAAAATCGACGAGCATGCCAAATTCTTGCCCGATTCTGCAAAATATTCGCGGCTTTCGAGAGGTAGTATTTGGTTTGTAACCTCGATTTTCCCGTATTTGCAGTTGGATAAAAAAGAGCCGAGACAGTTTGAATATCCAAACGATTCAGGAGCGGAGTTTTCAAACACTTATTATTATTTTTAAACTTATTTTTTTTTGACGGTTATGATAGAGATTGGTTATACTAACAGGATGAAAATCGTCCGTTTTACCCCGAACGGTGCGTATCTTGACGGCGAAGATTTGGGCGAAGTGCTTTTGCCTAAAAGGTTTTTAACGCCCGAAATGAAAGAAGGTGCAGAAATATCTGCATTTTTGTATTTTGACAGTGAAGACCGTCTTACGGCAACTATTCAGCACCCTTATACAGAAATCAATAGATTTGCTTATTTGGAATGTGTTGCCGTAACGAGTATGGGTGCATTTCTTTCTTGGGGGGTGGACAAAGATCTTCTCGTGCCTAAATCTGAGCAGAAAGATAAGTTTGTTAAAGGCAAAAAATATTTTGTTTACGTGTATTTGGACGAGGTTTCGCATAGAATAGTAGCCTCAAACCGCATAAATAGGTTTCTTCAACCGGGCGACCCTGAGTATAACGAAG